>CAKZLT010000769.1 GCA_937127195.1 uncultured Saprospiraceae bacterium | reverse complement strand
GTTTGTAGTAATTTTGTGATTAAAAGAGTATAAGCGCCTTTAGGTGCGTCACTGCAATTCGTTATAATCAGAAAAATTTAAAGCACGTTTACTAAACTTTAAAAGTTTAGTAAACGTACTTTAAAAGTTTATTCCGCCTCTTTTTTGTGTAAAACAGGATAATCTGCGCCATCTAACCCGTTCAATTCGATACTCAAAACACCTGCTTCATAAGCAATATCAACCTTATCTCCTGTTCCTAAACTATCATAAAAACCAGTAGAAAAAGCAATCGCGGATTTATCCCAAATTGCATTTGTCATTCCAATCACAGCATCTACACTTTGAGCAATTCCTTTTGCTTGCTCAGCAGAATAACACGCATTTAATAAAACACATTTCATGGGCGCACGCTTAACGGCAAATGCAAAAAGTTTATTAATTGCTTCGGGGCTAATCGGCTTTTTCTTCTCGTTATTATCTTCAAAAATCAACCCGTCATCCTCTGAACCATGTCCCGAAAAATGCACTATATCAGGTTTAATATCCAAAATATAACTCAACAAATCATTCGGACGAACTGCCCATTCAGAAGTAAATTCAAAATTATCACGCAACTTCGAGCGGCGTAATCGCTCTTTTATCTCGCGTGCTTCTTTGCCTAGTCTCATATTGGAAGTGCCGATCGGATTGACTGCTAGAAAGAGTATTTTTATTTTTTTTATTGTATCAGTTATTGTTGTTGTATTAGTTATAATATTAGTTGTTGTTGTATTTGAACCTATTGAAGATTTACCTTTAATTTTGACTTCTTCATTTCCCCAACCAAATTCTTCTATATAAGAAAGTAATCTGCTTGTTATTTGTGCCTGTTTTCTTGTTGCATCGCGGTCATCTAAAATTCCAGCATTTTTATTCTTTTTAAAAGAACTATAACTTCCTGATAACATAAGAATACCATGATGAAACTCTACATTGAGTTCATCAATTTTTTCCATCACAGCATCTAACTCACCCATTCCGACCGCTTGCAATAAAGTTGGCATATTTATATTAGTTTAGTTTCTTGATAATTTCTAATATCTAAGCTAAGCATTTAATCTGTTTTATACCTAAAAATATTTATCTTATTTTCTATTTTTTACCAAAGCCATAAGTCAACTGCTCCCAAAAGGTTTTTGGATATTGTTCTAAATTCTCAAAACCTAATTTAATATTTTGTCCAGAACTAGGAATGTAGTCCGTTTTAAAAATATAATCCCAAACTGCCAATGTAATTCCAAAATTCACACCAGTCATTCTTTCTTTCGGCAAATCGTGTGCGTGATGCCAAATATGCATTTCTGGGCTATTGAAAATGATTTTCATAAATGGACCTACTACTAAAGATGTTAAAGTCGTCGTTCCTCCAATTATCAAAACATTCATCAAAACCGTCATTTCGTAAGAAGTAATAATGGCAAATCCAATCAACGCACCCAAAATTGCGCCCGTAATACGCCCTGAAACCGTAATATTAGAATGATTGTAATGTCCAACAACCAAATTAAAAATATGCAATACAAATAAGTCTTGAATACTAAATCCAATCATCGCCAAAGGAATATATTTCAAGCTGCTATACACCACATTTTCCATCCAGTGATAGCGCAAATGTGCAGCAAACCCCATTTCTTCAACCGAATGATGTAGCTTATGAAATTCCCACAAGAAAGGAATCCGATGCAATAGGCGATGAACATTCCAAGATAAAAAGTCACCAACAAGGAATAAAATCAGTATTTGCCCCCAATACGGTAAGCTACCTATAGACACGGCAACCATATTTGTAATACCAAATAGTCCTAAAAAATCACTAAATAAGGTGGAAAATACATTTGACGCTGCCGAAAAAACAACCAAAGAGAACAAAAAGAAATTGAAAAACATATAAAAGAAATCTAACCAAAAATCCTTTCTGAACTTTGGCTGGTCAGTTCGCCACGGCTTCACCCATTCCAATCCAAAAAAGAAAAGAGATACCGCCAATAACCAATAAATATAGTTATGAGCATGAAAATTAAATGGCTCTTTCACCAAATACCAAAAGTAACTAGTATATGAATTCTGTATAATTTCTAAATACTTTTCCATGATTATTTTTTTATAAAAATGTTATCAACCTTAAACTCTGTATAAACTAGTCTGATTATAACGTTTTGCAGTGATAGTGAAATTTACGTCTAGCAACCCTGAAAAGGGTTGAATATGAGTAGCCACGGGTGTAAACCCGTGGTTGTAAATTAGAAATCACACCAACTCTGAAAGAGTTGAACCGAGGAAAAGAGCCGTTTTAATTGTTCAACTCTTTCAGAGTTGGTGTACTTTTAACTTAATAACCATGGGTTTACATCCCGAGTGCTCGGGACTACTCATATTTAACTCTTTCAGAGTTATCACTGCAAAGTGTTACAATCAGAAACTAGTTAATAACCGCTTCCTTCTTTTTAGCTTTATTTTTATCATAATGCACATAAATATTAATCCAAATCGAACGGGCTAATCTAAATATCAAAACATATAATACTAATAATAATGCAATTAATACAGCAAATGTTTGATTAACTGACCAACCCAAAAAAATCAAACCTATTGCAGAACCTGTCAACATCAACCCCGAAGATAAACCATAAGCAATATACATCGCTCCCCAATAAAATCCTGGTTCAATCATATATCTTTGTCCACAATGCTCACAATTATCTTTCATATCGAAGGGTGCTTTCATATCCAATATGTTTGTTTTGAACAAATCACCTTCGTGACATGTTGGACATTTGAACCCCGTAATACTGTATGCTTTTGTTCCCTTTTTACCGATTGCCATGATATTTCGAGTTTTTTTGTAAAAAAAAGCAGTTAATTTCTGCTTTTATTTCGTTTCTCTACAAAAATACAATCAAAAAAAATCGCTTTATGTGACCAAAGTCATACTAGACATCACTATTTATTATTGTAAGATAATTAAAGCTATGAATTAGGAAAATTGAATATTCTCCACGTACTTTGCACACTTTTAATTAAAAAAATTCAACCATTGAAATATTTGCTTACAATCCTTGGAAGTATCATGCTACTTTCAAACTTTACCAGTTGCAATAATACTGACAAAGAAGTAGCAACGGGCTCTCCAAGACCATCATTTTATAGTCAAGCTGATTCTAGTCAGCAAGAGCTGGCACAACCCATAG
>CAKZLT010000768.1 GCA_937127195.1 uncultured Saprospiraceae bacterium | reverse complement strand
GAAAAAAAGTTCAAAAATGAGCTTATAAAAAAGGTGTTTTTCAGTAAAGTTTTATTTTGTTATATGGCTTTTTTTTAGATTGAAATTGAAATAAACGTTTTAAAACACCTTTTGTAGGTGAAACGCTTTTGATTTTGAAAAGTTGATTTTTTTTATGAAAGCTACAACTATTTATAACCAAACTAGATTATAGAATAATGATTACTTTTGAAAAAAAGTTTAAATGACTCTAATATATTAATGCTTAGTGAAGAAAAATAAATAAGTTGCACCATTATACAACTTTATTTTTTTATTTTAAAAGTGCTTAAAAAATTAAGCATAGCACCGCTACGGTTCATTTTTTTGGTGCTTTTAAAATAGAACAAAGAAAAAGTAGAATGGTGCTAGTTATTTGTTTTTCTTCACTTAATACGAAGCTATGAAACTAAGGATAAAAGGAAATACCATTCGATTGCGATTGATGCAAACCGAAGTAACTGCTTTTGAAGTAGCAGGAAAAGTGGTAGAAACAACAGATTTTGGTTTTCAGCAATTGACTTATCAGTTGTTGAAAACGGATGATTTGAATATAAAAGCTACTTTTGATAATCAAACAATTACGATATTTGTACCTGAAAAAATAGGAGAAAAATGGGCAACTTCCAATCAAGTCGGCATGGAAGGAGTGATTAAATTATCAGAAGAAAAAGTATTGAAAATCCTAGTAGAGAAGGATTTTAAATGCTTAACTGATCGACCAAATGAAGACGAAAGCGACGCTTATCCGCATCCGAAAGAAGGAAGTATTGAATGCTAGGTAAAGAATGATGAATGGCGTTTATTGGCGATAAAAGCGTCGAACGCCTCGCAGGCATCCGACGCTTAATTAAATGTAAACAATTAAATCAACAATGACCAAATTATACGACAATCACGGGCGACCGATTAACTATATTCGATTGGCAGTAACTGACCGTTGCAACCTACGTTGTTTCTATTGTATGCCAGAAGAAGGTATTAAATATGTGGCGAAAGAGGCGTTATTGTCGTTTGAAGAGATGGAGCGATTGATTCGTGTTTTGGTAAAAATGGGCATTGAAAAAGTCAGAATCACAGGTGGAGAGCCTTTTGTTCGACGAGATATGATTAACTTCATGGAGCGATTGACTCAGATTGAAGGCATTCAAAAAGTAAATTTAACGACCAACGGAACTGTTACGCTACAACATATTGACCGACTCAAAGCAATGGGAATCAATTCGGTGAATTTGAGTTTGGATTGTTTGGATAAAGATAGATTTTTTCAGATTACGCGCCGAGATATGTTCGATACAGTTATGAAAACGTTTCACGCGCTACTCACTGCGGGAATTACAACCAAAATTAATGCGGTCGTGATGGATGGTCAAAATATCCAAGACATTATTCCGATGGTGGAACTTGCCAAAAATCATGCTGTTGATGTGCGTTTTATTGAAGAAATGCCTTTTAATGGAGGCGATGCTCATTATACTAATCTCAAATGGAATTATAAAAAAATCCTTAACCACATTCAAGAAAAATTTCCATCATTAACTAAGGTTGAAGATGAGCCTAGTTCTACTTCTTTAAATTATAAAATTGATAATTTCAAAGGAACTATTGGAGTGATTCCTGCTTATAGTCGTACTTTTTGTGGTACTTGTAATCGCATTCGGTTGACTCCGACAGGATTACTCAAAACTTGCCTTTATGATGATGGCGTATTCAATGTGCGCGATATTATGAGAGCAGGTGCGTCAGATGAACAGATAAAAGCAACCTTTTTGAGTGCGCTCGGAAGTCGAGCCAAAGATGGTTTTGAGGCTGAAAGTAAGCGTTCGAGTCAGTTACCTGTGAGCGAAAGTATGGCAACTATTGGCGGCTAGAGGAGAAAGAACAGCAGAACAACAGTACTTCTATATTCTGCGGTTTTGCTGTTCTTTCTCTTTTTTAGCTTGGAACAACCTGAATTGTACTTACGCCATTTCCTTTTTTGATAACCTGAACTTGTGTGTCAATGCGTTCTTTGAGTGCTTCGACATGAGAAATTACGCCAATTGTCTTTCCTGATTCTTGCAAATTGTCAAGTGTTTGTAAGACTAATTCTAAGTTTTTACTATCTAAAGTTCCAAAACCTTCATCAATGAATAAGGATTGAATTTGGGCTTTTCTGCCTGCCAAATCAGATAAACCTAATGCCAAAGCCAAACTAATCAGGAAACTTTCACCACCAGAAAGTGTGGTCATTGACCGCACGCTATTACCTTGATAACGGTCAGCAATATTCAAAGCAAGGTCTTCTATATTACTTTTCATAATATAATAACGGTCGTTTAGTCGTTCCAAATGACGATTAGCAAGCGTAATTAATTTGCCTAAAGTCAGACTTTGAGCATATATTCTAAACTTCTTTCCATCTGCCGAACCTATCAAGTTACGTAGCATACTCCAGCGTCTGAATGCTGTTTCGTATGTAGTTATAATGGATTGATTTTCAGCTTGTTTTAATTTTAAATCGTTGTTTTGTTTCAATTTTTCTTGAAGACCACCAATGGTTTCTCCTAGTGTTTTGAGGTCAAAGTTGAGTGCTTCTATCTCTATTTTTAAAGCTTTGATGGCTTTTTCTGTGAGTTTTTGAGCTTGTAATACGGTGAGTTTTTGAGTTTTATCTTTTAATAATGCGATTTTTTGGGTTCTGAATTTTTCCAAACTAAGCTTTTGAGTTTCGATTTTGTTAGCAGCATTTTTGGATAAAATTGCCTGTTCCAGGGTTGACCAATTACTAAAGCCTTTTTCTACGGATTTGGTATTCAAGAAAATGAGTAATTCGGAAGAAGCTGTTTGACGTTCCTGTTGTAGTTTTTGTTGTTCCTGTTGAGATTGAGCTTTGATACCCAAATCATTAGAAATCATATTAACTCTATCGGTTTCTTGATTAAATGCGTTCATTGCATGCTCCAAATCTTTGCGAAATTTAGCTTTCGTAATAGCCAAATCCTTGTTCCCAAAGCGTTTTTGCCTATCATTTCGGACTTCTTCGAGAGACGAATTCAAGGTTTGAAACTCCTTAGAAACGTCTTCGAGTTGCTGATATTGGTCTGATAAACGATTTTTTATATTGACTTTAATCGTTTCCTTTGAAGCGAGTTCAGGCATTTTATTTTTTAACCAATCAATACCTTCTTTGAAGCGACTTTGTCGTTTTTCTAATTTTTTTATAAAATCCATTTCTAATACCAAGTCAAAAGCAGCTAACTGTAGAGTCAATTTAGTTTTAATATCATTTAAAGTATTTTCTTTTTTTATATTTAAAGTTTGGTTATCAATAATTTGTTGTTCAATATTCGCTAGATTAATTTTATTATTAGAGATTTGAGCGATAACTTTTTCTAATTCTAGTTGACTTTTGTCATAACGATTTTTAATGTCTTTTAGATAATTTTGTCGAGCCTCAAAAATTTCCAAAATCTCGGTAGTCGTTCGCATTTTATCTTCAATCAGTGTCAATTGTTTGGCGCGTTTCAAAAATAGTTCGACCATTTTTTTATCAAAACCTTCGATTTTTGCCATTGCAGCCACATTTGCAGCCGCTAAATTTTCTTTTCGCTGAACTAATTCCTTTCTTTTTGTGGCTTCATTTTTTAAATTAGCTTTCAGTGTTGCCTCTTTCTTTTCAAGCGTTTTAACTGCTTTTCTAGCCGCTTGCCATGCTTTTTTATGTTCTGAAACCTTTGGTTCGTAGTTGTGATTGTGGCACGGATGAGTAGTCGAAAAGCACAAAGGGCAGGCATCGCCTTCGGTCAATTCCGTTCGGTCAGCTTCGTATTTTTGAATCAATTGCTCCTGCTGATAAATTTTTTCTTTGTCTTTTTCGCGAGCTTCAGCAGTTTGTAACTCAATGGACAAAGCCGTGATTTTGGAGTTTAATTGACTCGTTTTTTCTTTCGTTTGCTCTAAGTCATTCCAAACTTCTTCGGCTTGTTTTTCGCCTTTGAGTAGGTTTTTAGCACTTTCGGCAAAGCGTTCATAATCTCTTAACTCTTTACTTAATTCTTGTATATTTTGGTAAACGTTGTCTATATCTTCCTGAAAATCACCAGTGCTTTTTTCGGGCAAAGTACTGTGAAATTCCTCTTGCAGGTATTCTATTTCTTGTTCGAGTGTTTTATTTTTTTTATTAAAAATATCTAACTGTTTCTTCGTTTTATCTTGTTCTGTAACTAAATTTTGATTCGCTGTATGGGCTTGATTTATTTCTTTTTGTAACCTTAAACGTTCATTGTCCGCTATCGTCAATTCAGATAAAACAGCTTCAATGGCTTCATCTTTTTTATTTTTATCAATCCAATTTTCTGTTTTTTCAATATTGGCTTTAAGCTCATCAATCTCGTTTTTTAGTTGATTTTGCTCTTTTTCATCTTTTTGGATTGACTTCTTTATTTTTAAAACCTCTTTTTCCTTATCCGCGATTCGTTGATTATAGCCCTTTATGACTTCATTGAGTTGTGCTATTTGGTCAAATAGGTCTTCTTTTTCGGCTTTTTCATTATTCAATTTTTCATAAATAACTTTAGCTTCCTCTTTTTGCACGGTGACCAAAATCAAACTTTCGCGCTGTGCTTGCAAAACATCTTCTAGTTTTTGGATATTTTTTTTACCCTCATAGAGTTGTTTTTGAAGTCGTCGATATTGAATAATATCTTGTTTTAATTCGATTGCCTTTTGGTGTGCTTCCAGATTTTTGATTGCAGGATTTATCTTTTTTAAATCCGCCTCAATGGTTTCTAAGTCTTGTTGAAGTATTATTTTTTCGTTTTGGAGCGTAGTGATATTCGTGAGCCATAACACCTTTTTTTGGGTGTTTTGGAGCGTAAATTGAATATTTTGATAGGTTTCTTGATGATCTTCAAGGTTCGTTTTTAGTTCATTTTCATCAGTTTCACTGAGTAGTTCGATATGTGCAAGTTGCGCTTTTAGAGCGTCGAGTTGCTCTTTTTCTAACTTAAAACGGTCATGGGCAGCTATGGAAATTTTACCATATATTTCGGTTCCTGTTATTTTTTCTAATAAAGCACCTCTATCGTCTTGTTTGGCTTTCAGAAAAGCAGAAAAATCACCTTGAGCTAATAGAACGGACTTCAAAAATTGCTGGTAAGTTAAGCCAGTTAGCTGCTTTATAGCAGGCAAAACCTTTGTTTTAATGCTTCTCACTAATGGTTTTTCGGAAGGCAATTCCACTATTTCGTAACGAGGTTCGCGCCAT
>CAKZLT010000767.1 GCA_937127195.1 uncultured Saprospiraceae bacterium | reverse complement strand
ATGGATGAGGAAGTAGCATATCCTGCAACTATATTCTTAATGGCAGGAGTTGGATTGTTTTCAGGGTTTTACTTCACTAAAAAATTAAATAGCGACGCTTAACAGAACTATTTATCATTAAAAACCCATTCATTGATGTAATGAATGGGTTTTTTGTTTTTCAGAATTATAAGATTAGTTATTCACGATTATCTTTTTAACATAATTCTGTCTATCACTATTTAATAAGAAATAATAAACACCTGTTGCCAATGATATTCCGAGGATGCCACCGAATAAAATATCTTCCAAAAAATGTTGCGACAAATAAATACGTGCAAGACCTCCGAGTATTCCGCAGATTGCAAAAAAGACTTTTAAAAACGGTGATTTGGAGACCAAGGCAAAATAACCAAATATGGCAAATGAAGAGAAAGTATGTCCAGAAGGAAAGCTAGTATAACCAACATTGACATAAACTTCGGGAACAAAATTGATGAAAATATGATTACTGGCAGCCCACATTTTGGGGCGTTGATGGGCAAATAGTGCTTTAAGACCATAACTGAAAAACATCGTGAATGAGCCTACTACGGGAACAAATATGGCGTGTCGAATTTTTTTTATAAATAACAAAAAAAGAAAACCTGCCAAATAAGTCCATTCTTCCCCCAATCGGTTGACCATTATAAAAAAGGTATTCCAATTATCTGTTCTATTTTCACTAAAAAAGAGAACAACATCGCCCTTTTTTATAAAAAATAAGAACACAATACTTAGTATAATAAACGTACCGACGGTTAAAAAATAAGATTTATGCTCTTGAAAAAATGATTTCATAAGTCGATATTTTATCATGCAACATTATTATTTTTCATATTTCGCATCTTTTTGAAAAACGCGATTACTTTTTTGAAAGCAGCTTTGTAAGAATCCATATTAAAGACCTTAGAGTCGTGCATCGCCTTATATGTTAAGAAAATACTCAATGGCGTTAGTACAAAAATGGGTAGATAAATGCCCACAAAAGGCGCGACAACTTGCTCTTTTGCCAGCTTTTCGCCAGTCATAAATAATACAATGAAAAACATGAAAAAGAAAATTGCAATCAGCATGGGCCAACCAAAACCTCCTTTTCGGATAATCGCGCCCATCGGCGCGCCAATGAAAATAAAAACTAGGCAAGACAAAGCAAAACTGATTTTTCGATGAAACCAAACCCAATGTTCAGCAATAGCTTGCTCCGTTCGTTCGATGCCAGAATTAGCCGTATAAGTGTATTCTTTGATGCGTCGAGCAAGTGTTTCTGCTTTTTGTTGGGCGGTTTCTTGTTTTCTTTTATCAAGTAGTTGAATAGGATCTTGAATATTTTGAAAAACGACTTTTGAAGTGTCAATTCGTTCAAAAGTATTCGTGCTATCGGAGCTTCGCCTAAAATGAAAATAAGGTTTTGTGTTGTTTGCTAGTGTTTTTTTGTATTCTTGAACTTTTACTTTCAAAGAATCAATCGCCTTGAGCATTTGGCAACCTGTCATCATTTGATAATGGTTTTTGAATAGCTTTTCATCCGTTTGATTGATACTAAATTCACTCATGTCAAAAATCTTCTCCCATTTTTTAAAACTCGTTCTTACAAAAGGGTAATTTTTTTTGGTTGCTCCCGCGGAACTCATTTCTTGGTATTGTTTGCCATCTTTTAGCTCTAATACCATAAACCGCTGGTCGGCAGTCGTGTACATTTCGCCATCTTTGGCAATCACTTGTATTTGTTCCTGTCGGCGTTCGGAGGTTTGGTCGTAAATCAAAACGTCTTTGATACTTCGATTATCACGCCCTTTTTTCCCAATTCGGATAGTATATCCTTTAAAATCATCGTTAAAAACGCCTTCCTGAAGACTTAGGGTAGGTTTTTGCTTACGAATGTCATATAGTCGAGCCTGAAATTTTAGGTTGGAGTAAGGTATAATATAATTACCTGTAATGAATGAAGCCAATGTCAATAACGCGCAGATAACAATCAATGGACGCATCACACGAAGCAATGGAATTCCTGCCGATTTCATGCTAGCGAGTTCATATCGCTCACTCAAATTACCCATTAGCATCACTGACGAAATCAAAATTGAAATCGGTAAAGCTAAAGGAACGAGCGTCATAGATAGATAAAATACCAATTCTCCAATTGACCACAAGCTCAATCCTTTTCCTATAATTTCATCAATATATTTCCAAAAAAATTGCATAATAAGGACGAATAAGGCAATACCAAATGTCATTATTAATGGTGGAAAGAAATTTTTGATTAAGTATTTATCGAGTGTTTTTAACATTTTTTTTGTTTAATGCTTCCGTTTTTCTGTGAAAAAGTAGAAAAAAATCTACTTTGGCGACTCATTATTTTAAAGCCGTACAACGAAAGAACATTACAAAAGTCTAAAAAAAACGGCATTTTTTCATTCTATTTAACAAGGATTAACGAGTAACGGCATTTTTTAATAAAAAAATAGGAAAGAAATGGATATAGTATTTTCAAAAGAAGAACAAAATGTTATCAAAAATGCTGACTTTTTTTATCATAAAAAAACGGCTGTTGATAAAATAATTGCTCGTTTGAATGGATTGAAAGGGAATATAAAGACTTCAACTGTGTTTCAAAATTTTCATTTTTTGCCAGAGATTGATATTGATTTGGGTAAAATTTCAAAAGGTGAAAATTATAAAGGGCTACCTTATTTAATATTGGATTTTCCTAGATTTTTTCATCCAAAAGGGATTTTTGCTTATCGTGTAATGTTCTGGTGGGGGAGAGGTTTTTATTTTACGCTGCACTTGTCGGGAGTGTTTTTGGATTTTTATAAAAAAGCGTTGATTGATGCATTTGAATCGTTGAAAGAGCAGGAAATATTTTTGTATCAAAATAAGAACGACGAATGGCAACACGAAATGGAAATGCCTTACTTTCAATTGATTGATGATTGTTCTAAAAGTGATTTTGAAAAATGGCTGGATGAAGTAAATTTTATTAAAATAGGTCAAAAAATGCCTTTGGAGCGATTGAGTGAATTGGAAAATTTTGGTGTAAATACTTTTGAATTGTTATTTGATATTCTAAAAAGACAGTCATGAAAATTCACTACCTTATAATAATAGCTTTGTTTTTTGTGGCTTGCAAAGCTGACGAAATTGAAATTTGCACCGATGAAGTAGCTTTGCATTCATTGGCGGATTTTCCGATTGGAGTGGCCGTAAGCCCTTCCGAACTACAATATAATGCAGCTTATCAAGAAATTGTAACTACTCAATTCAATAGTATTACGCCAGGAAATGCCTTCAAACCCGATGCACTTCAACCTTCAGAAGGTGTTTTTGATTTTGAGGTGGCGGATTCTCTGGTGGCTTTTGCGATGCGAAATAACCAACGGATTCATGGGCATACTTTACTTTGGCACAATCAGTTGCCGAATTGGATGAATCGTTTTTCTGGTGACCGAACCGCTTGGATTAAAATGATGAAAACGCATATTCAAACGGTCGTTCGTCATTTTGAAGGAAGGGTTAAAAGTTGGGATGTGGTCAATGAGGCTTTTGAGGATAATGGCGATTTTCGAGAAAATATTTGGTTAGAACACATTGGTAAAGATTATTTAGAATTGGCTTTTGAGTTTGCTCAAAAGGCAGATTCTACAGTCTTGCTATTTTATAATGATTATAATATAGCACTTAAAAATCGGAAATGTCGCGCGATTTTGGAGCATTTTGAGGGGCTGAAATCCAAAGGAATACAGGTAGATGGAATTGGTTTGCAATTGCATATTTTTAATAGAATACCAACGAATAACGAAATTGAAAATGCGGTAAATGCTATTGTGGAAGCAGAATATTTGATACATTTTTCTGAAATTGATATTTCAATGAATTGGACTGGCGGTAGCATGAATTTGACAACAAATAGATTAGAAAGGCAAGGTCGAAAAATGAAAGTTTTGACAAATATCTTTCAAACTATTCCGAAGAAACAGCAATTTGGTATGACGGTTTGGGGCGTTTCGGATTTAGATAGTTGGATTCCATCGTTTTTTGAAAGAGAAGATTACCCTTTATTATATGATACGAATTATGAACCTAAATTGATGTATTGCGGATTTTTGGAAGGTTTGATTGATTAAGTGCTGATGTTACCGAATCTTTTAATTTTAGAAATAAATGGAATTACACCCAAATGGATTCCTTTAGAAGTTAAACTATTGTTTTTGTATGATTTCAAAGAGAAAATTAATTGTTACAATACTAGCTTCGATTTTTCTCCTCTTTGGGGTAGAAGCGAAAGCCGTTGCAGATACATTTCAAAATGTAGAAAAAGAAGGTTTTGTTTTTTGTAAAAAAAAGAAAAACATAAAGCCTTTTCAAAATGATAGAAAAAGAAAGAAATTTTTATTTAAAGATTTTTTTAGTAAAAAGAAATGGATAATAAATAGAGTTTTAGGGAGTTTTAACCGTCTTTTTTATAAAAAAAACAAAAAAATGCCACCAAGAAAAGGCGATGATTTATGGATTTTAAAGCTGATTTATTTAGTAGCTTTATTAAGTATCCTTACCTTTGTGTTATCCGCAATCATGTTGGCGATAGGAGGAATGAGTTCTCTTTGGTTGACTTTGATGATTGTTGGAGGCATAATTGGTGTTTTGCCCTTTATTATTATTATTGGTGCGGCACTTTTATTTTAAAAAATAAGAACAACTAAATTTATTATAAATACTTGCTGTTTTCTTTTGCTTCTGGGGTATTAGGGGACTTTGAAGGTCAAATAAAAAAGACAATGACTGTTAAGCATAGCGATGTTGTAAGATTGTTTTCGGGAACTGCTTCTCATTATTTAGCGGATAAAATTGCGGATTTTCATGGTCAACCTTTGGGTAACTTGAATTTACAAAAATTCAGTGATGGCGAAATGTGTCCAATGATTGATGAGTCCGTTCGTGGTTATTACGTATTTTTTGTTCAATCTACTTTTGCGCCTTCTGACAATTTAATGGAGTTGCTTTTGATGATTGATGCAGCTAAAAGATCTTCAGCAAGTAAAATAGTAGCAGTAATACCTTATTTTGGTTGGGCTAGGCAAGATCGTAAAGATCAACCTAGGGTCGCAATTGGAGCTAAAATGGTAGCTAATCTATTAGAAGCAGCAGGTGTAGACCGTATTATGACAATGGATTTGCATGCTGATCAAATACAAGGCTTCTTTGAAGTTCCTGTTGATCATTTATTTGCGTCTAGTTTGTTTGCT
>CAKZLT010000766.1 GCA_937127195.1 uncultured Saprospiraceae bacterium | reverse complement strand
TACAAAAATATCATCCGATTGTCGTTATCAAATGGGTATTTACATTTGGAGCATTAGTGGCAACACCATTTATTTTACCAGAAATGTTAAAGACGGATTGGGAAGCGATAACGATGCCGATTTGGGGAAGTATTATTTATATTTTGATTGGTGTAACGCTTCTGACGTATCTTTTTAATGGTTTTGCTTTGACGACACTTTCTTCGCGTGTTGTTGGTGCTTATATCTATTTACAACCTATTTTGGCAGCAATGATTGCACTTTTGGCTGGTAGTGATAAGTTGACTTTTGAAAAAGTAGCCGCGGGATTATTGATATTTTTAGGCGTATTCTTAGCGAGTAAAAGAAAAGTTATTGCTAGTTAGTATCGTCGAATTTATTCGACATTTTTATAGTTAAAATACCTTATTACGATTTAGAAGTCGAATGAATTCGACGGTACAATAAAATTATTTTTAAGTAATTATATATTAAATGACTGATTTACCTAAACAACCTTTATCGCCAGAAAGAGCGAGAAAACTCAAAGAAGCAGTTCGACAAAGACAACCAAATTTAACGGTTATTTTAGAAAATGTATATGACCGCCATAATATCGCTGCGGTAGTCAGAAGTGCCGAGTCAATCGGTATTGGCGAGATATTTATATTATATACAGAGCGAAATGTGGAAGAAGTCGAAATGAGTAAACGCTCGTCAGCAGGCTCGCGAAAATGGGTAGATATTCATTTATACAATGATGCAGATGCTTGTTTTAAGCATATTCGTTCTAAATATAAGCGGATTATTGCGACGCATTTAGGCGAAAAAGCAGAGTCCATTTATAGTTTGGATTTGACAGATTCTACGGCTTTACTTTTTGGTAATGAACACGTTGGTTTGTCAGAACGTGCATTACAAGAGGCGGACGCTAATATGATAATTCCACAAGCTGGAATGACTCAGAGTTTGAATATCTCGGTGGCGAGCGCAGTGACTTTGTATGAAGCGTATCGACAACGAATGGAAAAAGGCTATTATTCGTCTAATCCACTTCTGAATGAAACGGAACAAGCCGAATTATATGATTATTATGTGGCGCGTTCTCGTGTGAAAGGCTATAATTTATATATCAAAATGACAGAAGATAGGTAGTTTTTTTGAATTGACAATTGAAAATGCTTTTGTTTTTTGTGAAAAATAAATTCAAATGATGTTTACTAAATTTTGGTAGTAAACGTCATTTGATACGCTGTATTGAGTTGGTGTTTATTTTCTTTTTAATTGTTCTTCTTCAATACAAGTTTTACAAATTATAGTACCATCGCTTACATAGTATTTATCGGTCGATAATAAGAGTGTATTTTCATTTGCATGATTACACCAATATTTTTTTTTCAGGTGTTTTAAATAAAAAACATCCTTCTATCCTTGATTTATTTGTAATTGATTTTAGTGTTGCGCCTAAACAACTATCACAAATATTAATTTTCTTATTTATATTGGTTAGGTTTTTCATATCTTCTTCTTCACAAACTTCACAAACTTCACAAACTTCACAAATTGAATTACCTTCCATGTCAATTGAATGATATTTAGCTGGATAAATCGAATTGTCTGGATATGCAATGCAGTCCTCAAATAATTTAGTGAATTTCCATTTTGTCTTTTGTTCTAATTCATCTACTTCATTATATATGCTACTTTTTCTGTCATCAAGTAAGAATTTTGAAATCTGTATTTTTCGAATTTTAACTTCCAACTGAATTAGTGGAGCTGAACTAGAAATGAGCGTTCTCAATTCTTGAATTATTCCTTTTTTTAATTCTTCGGTTGATTTTTCTTCTATTAATTTGGATCGATAAACTTTCATTACTTTTTTTTCTAAAATGCTTTTACAAATAATCCAATCCAATTAGGCGCGCCTAATAAGCCGTTTGCATTTGGATAAGGGTCATGTAAAAGCGTTATTTTTTTGTCAACGATTTTCGATACGACAACGTGTTTGAAGTTACCTCGCGGCGATTTTCCTGCGGCTAGAATCCATGTTTCGTGCTGAACAGGAAAGTCTAGTTCATCTTTGTTGAGTAATATTTTGACGAAAGTCAAGCCATAATTGGTATAAACAAAATCAGAAATGGCATTGGCGTAATTATCAGATTCTATAAAATTGGGAACATTTTCGATGGTTTCTCCAAATATACTTGCAACACAAGCTTGCAAAGCATTTCCTTTATTGGCTTCAAATTCAGTTTGATAGACTTTTTTGATTTGATTTTTCATTTTTATCTTTTAAAATATAACTTCCGAACTTGATAAACTTCATTATAATAATAATAACACTATTTTTATACTATTCTATCAAAAGTTTTTTTTCAATCTACAAAATTGGTATCTTTTCCGTTGATTTTATAAAAGGCAAGTTTTGGAGGATTTTTATAAAAAGAAAAAAGACCTTTTATCCTAAAATAGCACAAATAAAAGTACATGAGAGTTGAGATAGCACACGATGCTTTGGCGAAAAAAGTTTATCAAAAAGGTTCTTCGGAAGACAAAATGTTACTCCGAGTTATCCGATTGATAGATGATAGACATACGTCTTATGCTTCGACCAAAACGCTACTTGGCAGTAAAGAAATTAATTTTATAGAGCCGTTTATTAATGAGTTAGATGATTTACTTGTTCCCGAACAATATAATTATCTATTAAAAAGTATTGCTTATCGCCGAAAACAGTTAATCACAACAGTTGGATTAACAGCGGCAGTTATTGTAGGATTGATTATTGGAATTATCTATATGAATATGCTTCGAGGTCAAGCACGAGCGGCGGAGTTAGATATTTTTAATCAAAATAAAGCAAATAGTCTGGTTGCTTTGGCAATGCAAAATGAAGAAATTGCACCCGAATTATCTCTAAAATTGGCTTTAACTGCCAGGAATATCATTCCTGATGATATGAGTATTGATATATTGAGTCGCTTGATTTATCGACGAAATAGTTTTTCTAATCAAAGAATGACGCATCGTGGAACGGTTTATGACGTGGCTTTTTCGCCTGATGGTGAGTTGATTGCAACTGCCGACGAAGATAAACTTATCCGAATTTGGAATATGAAGGGCGAATTACTGAAAGCCTTGATGCAGCATAAGCGAATTGTAAATGCAATTGAATTCTCGCCAGATGGAAAATTGTTAGTATCTGCTTCGGATGACACGACAGCCATTATTTGGAATGTCGAAACGGGCGATACTATCCGAACGCTCAAAAAACATACGGCAGATGTAAATGATGTAAAATTCTCACCCGATGGTCAACAGATTTTGACAGGAAGTAAAGATAGAACAGCGATTTTGTGGTCAGTAGAGGGGGATTCTTTAGCTACTTTTAGAGGACATCAAGGCACAATCTATTCGGTTGATTTTGCGAAATCTAACTATATCGCGACGGCTTCACGGGATAGTAGCGTGATTATTTGGAATATATTGACTAGCCGAAAATTAACGACTTTAAAGCATTTAGATTACGTTTACGGGATAGATTTTTCACCCAAAGAAGGTAATCAGATTGCAACTTGTGGGCGCGATGAAGTCATACGAATTTGGAATATTAATAGACCAACAATACCAATAAAAGAGTTTGTTGGTCATTCTGGAAATATAGTTAATGTGGTTTATTCGCCTTCTGG
>CAKZLT010000765.1 GCA_937127195.1 uncultured Saprospiraceae bacterium | reverse complement strand
AAGGCGAGTATTTTTAACGCAGTATAAATGAAAAACAATAAGTTCGACTGGTAGGTTATTTTTTGCCTACTCCCTTAGTGCAAAGATACTTGGTTCTTTGTGTTTTTTTGGAATTTTCCTTGACGATTATCAGAATAAACATTGTACATTTTTTTGTTATTCATTCTACTTTCTAGCCACGTTTGAATTTCCGTAATTCCTAAGCCGCCTATGTTTTCTTCGTGAAGATTTGCTTTGTAATTTTCTAATTCAGCATAAAACAAACGCATTTGATATATTCGTTCTCTTTTGAAAGGTGTTTCTTTTATTTTAATCAAAAATCGCATAATTAGAAGCTCCAATTTACCTAGCATTCCTTTGTGCCTAATGTGATTGCTGATAGAGCCTACTCGAACAAATATGTCTAAATTCGGATTAAACTCAGTTTCCATTATTAATTCTAAATATTTCCATCGAATTTGTAAGTCTATTCTTTGCATACTTTTTTCTTCTAAGCGTTCCCATTTTTTTATCCATTCAGAGGCAGTTTCAAAATTTTCCATTATAAAATAAAAGACAGAAATGTTGAAAAAGAAGGCAATTCTGCGGGAAGCTGGAATAATATCAATGAAGGAATTTAGCTTTAGGATAATTTCATTAATAACCAATTGAGCTTCTTTGAGTTGCCCTGAGGACATATAATATCTAAGTTTTAAGAATAAAATTTCTTGTAATTGATTCAGCTTATTTTTGATGGTTTGAGGTTTTTGGAAAGCTAATAATTTTAGATAGCCAAGAAATTTATCGCCTAAATTTTCGGTAATCGTACAAATATTTAAATAATTGGAAAGTAAAGACGTATATATATTAGACTGTTCTGTAATGAAATGCTGATTTTCTTTCCATAAATCCAATATTTTTTCAAAATGAGATTGTGCATCAACTATTTCATTAGAAATAAGTGAATAGTAGCCTAGAGTCATATAATAAGCAGAATGTGTCTTAAAGCTTCTAGCTGCATTTTCTTGATTGAATGATTGATGTTTGAGGAGTTCTTTTAATTCAACTAGCTTGACTTGATTGTATTTTCCTCGTGCATGGTTGCGATAATGTATAAAAAACTTTACTCTCAATTCATTAAATATATTTTCGAGCATTAACAAATCGGAATAGTTGGCAATCTGTTGATTGATGACTTGACAATTTTCTAAAGAGGTTTTCTTTTCCAAAATTTGCTCTAAGTGAAGTTCCATTTTACTTACTTCAATCAAAGAGGTGTAGTTTTCGTATTTTTTAAAAAGGTCGTGTGCTTTTTTTAGCTCTTCGCTAGCAGGTTTTGGTCCAAATTTTTCTAAATAAATCTTCGCATTTGCGAAATACTCTTTAGCTTTTTGCTCTTCCATTCCATGTTTTTCATACATCAATCGCAAAACAGCCATAATATAATCATAAGTATATTTTTTGTGTGAACGAATAAAAGCATCAGGGTCTTTCACTTTTTCTGTTAATATATTTTCTTTTTGTAATGCTTTTTTCAAATTTTCATCATTGTTTTTGATACGATTATTATAGAAATCAAAAATGAAAATATAGCGTTTTTCCCCTTTTTGCATCTTAGAATAAAGCTTTATATACTTTTTTTCTGATTTTTCTAAAGTTTCTATTAAGCCTTTTAGGCTCTTGTGTTCTTTCGCTGGTAGAGACATCTATTCGATTGTATTATGGTGATAAATAAGCTTAAATTTTCAATAATTATAGCTATTAAATTATAACCCAGAAGTAGTTTTATTTACATCTAGTTTATTTATTGTTAGAGTATTATACTTTATGAAAAATAATTGATTATAACATTAAATAGAGTTGAAGTGCTTAAAATATAAGGTGATTGCTTAAGAAGGTTTAAAGATAAAATCTTTTTTAAAAAAAGCCCTTAAGATTTTACATATTCTAGTTTTTTTCAAATTTTTCCTTCCTCTTATCGTCGCATCTTGCAATCATATTCGGTGACAAACAATAAAACACTGAATAGAAATTGAAAATCAAATTTTAAAATATTTTAGAGCGACGAATTCTTTGTAGGCCTACAAGTTAGCGTTTTTGCTCCTTTTATTTTTTTACTATTAAAAATTTAAAGACATGAAATTAAGAAATGCCATTGTAGCGTTAGGACTTGTTATAGCTTTTACCTTCGGAATGAATACTTCTAAAGCGAATGCTCATGTATTAGAGCCATTACAAATAGAGCAAGTAGATGGAGTGATAGGGGAGATAGTGATAGGGAGAAGTAACAACACTATGTCGATGCGAGTGACTTGTAACTCAGGAAGTTTACTAGAAGTACATTCATTTAGTGGAGAATTATTATATTCAAAATTAGTTTCAACAGGGGATTTAGTTATTTATACAGAAGGTTGGAATACAGGAAGTTATATCATTACTTTAGACGATACAGAAGGACAAGATGTTAAATTGTTTGTAAAGAATTAAGAATAAATTTGAAGTATAAAGGTCACTTTAACGGTGACCTTTATGTTTGAAATATTCAATTTTACTTCTTATCCAAGGGGTTGCGCCAATTGGTATTTTAGAATTCGTAATATCATTTTCAATGTTTTCCCAACTTTCTTTTTTGAGGTGAAAATTATCTAATATTCGAGTAATATATTTAATAGCTTGTAATACACTTGTCTTTTGTTTTGGACCTAAGATGTTACTTCTTCTAATATGGCTTTTATATGCAGGTATAAAGTTATAAATTTCATCGCTCATTTTTTCTCCCAGAATAGCTAGTTCAAAATAGGTTTTTAATAGAATAAACCTACTTTGATAAGCAATACTATAATGTCTAAATTGTTCAATGGTATTGAGTTCATATAATACATCCATATATCTTTTTTCAGCATAGGCTATATTAGAACGGGCAAGTTTTATAGTATCGGATCTTAATTTTTCATCTAGCAGATGTCCTTTCTCTCTAATTATTTTTTTTACCCATTCAATCCTATTTTCGCCAATTGCAAAAATCATAGCATTGGTAAATTGCTGAAAATCTAATTTTCCTTCATGTATAGAATATTCTTTATCAATACCTAGTTGAAGAATTTCTAAGGCATAGAAGCTACTATTGGGCATGACATTATTCCTTTTAGCAACTAAGGTATAGTTACTCAAAATGGTAAATAAATCTTTTTGATGAACTTTGGGAAGATTGTCTATGTTTTGAAGGACTTTTTCTTTTAGAGTTAAATAAAAAACCTCATCATCATCTTTATGATTTTTTAAATAATTGTAACCAGCAATAAAGTCTTCTAGCATTTCTATTCGATCTCTTTTCTTCTGCATTGCTCTACCTTCATCATCACTTCCTGGGTAACCTCCTAAAGGGGCTAATGCATCTGGAGCTAATGTTATAAAACCATCTAAAGCTGCTCTTCTACCAACATCTTTTATATACGGATTTAAACCTCTATTTTCATGAACTACTATTAAGCCAGGTAGTTTTCTAATATTTTTTGCACGTTTAGAAAGTAATCCATTCATTTTTTTACCTCCTTTTGGAGATTCGTAATGTATTGTTTCTGATTTTAATCTTGGATCGTCTGGTCGAACCGTAATGGCATCAAGAGGAATAGGAGAAATAAAACTTAACAAAGAAGGTAAGGTAATTGCACCAACAGCGAATAAAGAA
>CAKZLT010000764.1 GCA_937127195.1 uncultured Saprospiraceae bacterium | reverse complement strand
CTAATATTGATATTAGTGAATTACAGGCTTTGAACTGGAGTACATTAGCACTCTTTGGAATTGTGGTATTAGTCTTGCGTCCTGTCGGCGTTTTCTTGAGTACTTACAAATCAGAGTTGGCTTTCAATGAAAAATTATTTATCTCATGGGTTGGTCCACGCGGGATTGTAGCGGCTGGTATTGCGTCTTTATTTGGTTTAAAATTGGTAGATGCAGGTTTTGAAGAAGCGGCAATTTTGACTCCTTTGGTCTTTTCGATTGTACTCGGTACTGTTCTGTTGAATGCAACAACTGCGAGATTGATGGCTAGCATTTTAAAGGTAAAAATGCCAAAATCAGATGGTATTTTGATTGTAGGTGCGAATAGAGGTGCGCGTTTGGTTGCTCAATACTTGCAAGGATTGAATAAGCACGTCGTTTTGATTGATAGCTCTGAAGAAATGATTGCGAAAGCAGACAAAATGGGCTTAGAGTCTATTCAAGAAAATATCTATAATTTGGAGTTAGAAGAACGCTTTGAGTTATTGGATATGGGATATTTGATGGCAATGACGGCAAGTGATACCGTAAACGAATATGCTTGTAAGCATTATAAAAATAATTTTGGTGAGAATGGTACTTTTAGATTGATTTCTAAGGACGAAATGGAACATCAAACAACGAATGAAGGTGTAAATACTCTATTTTGCGAAACGGCAGATTATTTGAATTTGAATGAAATGGCGCGTGATTACCCGATGATGCATGAGGTCGAATTGGAATCAGAAGAAGCATTTGTGGAGTATGTGAAGTTATTAAAACCTCAAAAAAGTGTTCCTCTATTCGTTAAGTCTAAAACGGACGAGATTAGAATAATTGCGGCAAATTGTGGTGAAATCGGAATTGAAGAAGGAGATAAATTAGTCTTTTTTGGAGAAGCATTAAATATTTTACCAGAAGGTGATATAAAATTATTAGAACAAGATTTGGTGTAAAATCTACTGAAATATAAATAATAGAACGCAGCCTCAATAGCTATAAAATTAGCTATTGAGGCTGTTGTTTATTTTTTTAGAAAATATTATAAAAATAGATATTTGTAAGCGAAGTTATTATTTTACTAATGACTTAGTATCTTTATCGTTTGGGTTAAGTCTAAAAAATGAAATTTGAATAATACAAATAACATCTAAATAATGAATAAATCAAGTATTTACCTCACGTTTGTTTTTTCCATTCTTGCGATGACTCTTCTGGCGCAAGAAACCATTATTTACGGAACTGTTGAATATCCTACGGCACGAAAAATCAGGTATAGTTTGCAATCTAGTTATGTAAGTAGCGATGAAATTTTGTATGAAGTAGAATTGAATGAAAAGAATAAATATGCAATAACGATTGATTTGGATGGACCTACGATGCTCAAAATGATTTATAATCGTAAAGAAATGTGGATTTTTGTTTGGCCTAGTGCTTATCTTGAAATGGATTTTTCGGGACATAAATACTACAATTCATTCAAATACGATGGAGATGCTTCTGCTGAAAATACTTATTTGGCAAAATATATTCAAAAATTTGGTATTGTTGACCCTTATGAAGCAGCGACGATATTTCCTGCATTGACTGTTCCGAATGATATTTATGATAAAATGAACGCTTCTTCACCAAGTCAATTTTATAAATATGCGGCAGAGAAGAAAAAAGAAGAGGTTGCTTTTGATGAAAATTACCCTAATCGGCATAAGCTGAGTCCGAGTTTTAAGGATTTTATGAAAAATCGCTTTGATTATAGATGGGCGAGTTATTTATTAACTTATACGCATATTGGTAAGCAAAATGGATACGAAATTCCAGATACTTTTTCGATGTTTTTGTTTGATTTGAATATGATAAATGAAGCCGCTCTAAATAATTATGACTATATCGGCTTTTTAGAAGAATATTTGAAATATAACTATCAGGACATGAAGGGCGATACGATCGTACCAACAGAAAAATTTAGGTTATTTGCCGAAAAATATGAATTAATAGATAAACTTTTGACAGGAACTCCTTTAGAAATGATGAAAGGGCGACTATTGAGGAGAATCATTCAACCCAAATATATTCCATTTTTGACAACTTATTATCAAGATTATCAAGACTATACAATCAATAGTCAATATGTAAAAGCTATTCAAAGTATTTATCAAGAGGCTTCTCGATTTTCGGAAATCGCCTTAGCACCAGATTTTGAATTATTGACTGCTAAAGGAGACACGGTTCACTTGTCAGATTTTAGAGGTAAAGTTGTTTTTCTGAGTTTTTGGGCTAGTTGGTGTCAACCTTGCCTCAAGGAAATGGATAAAGCAATCAGTAATCGAATTGCCCTGCAAGACACCAATATTGTCTTTCTTTACCTTTCTGTGGATGATACCAGAGAAAAATGGAAAGCTGGATTAAAGAAAATCGCCAAATATCAAGTGAGTAATGATTTACATATATATGGTATGGGAAGACGCTCTGATGTTGCAAAACTCTATCGTGTGATTAGTTTGCCACAATATTTTTTGATTGACCAATATGGAAAGTTTGTTCCTAGTTTCAAAAAAGCGAGTCATCAAGACTTTGTACCTCAGATTTATGATTTATTTGAATTGCTAGGAGAGAAGAATTAGTTTTTTTGAAGTCTTTTAATAATTAATAAAACGATATTTTATTTCATTGTTTCAAAAGTTTTAATGCTTCGTAGCGCGACGAGCTTCGTCGCCACGCTAACAAAAGCCGCTTTTAATAGTCGGGCGACGAGGCTCGTCGCGCTACGTTCGCTTTTTAAATTGTAAACAAATTTTTGTTACAGTGCACTCAATAACCTTTGATAGTATCTTTTTAGACTTTTTTAAAAATTAAAAAAATGACAATATTAAAGCACAGTACATTATTAATTATAGCATTACTTTTTTTTAATGCTTGTGATGATAATGAAATAGATACAGAGAAACCATCTATTGATTTAAGCATGGCAAATGCTTTTCCTATAAGTTGTGATACCTTATATTTCGATGAGTCTTTTACAGTAAAAACTTTATTAAGTGACAATGCCGAATTAGGGTCATACAATATTGATATTCATAATAATTTTGACCAGCATGCACACTCCACTGAATTTGAACAGTGTACGCTTGATGCAGTAAAAACAGCAGTGAATCCTTATGTATTCATTCAAGATTACACTATTCCTGCGGCTTCCTCTGAATATACAACAGAAGCATCTCTGACTGTTCCTTCAAGCGATGGAACGGATTTATATGATGAAGGTGATTATCATTTTCAAATTACTGTGATTGATAAAGAAGGTTGGTCAAGTTTGATAGGCATAAATGTAAAAATACTTCGTAGATAAGATTATAATAAATCATGTTACGCAAATCATTGATTTTTTAATAAGATTTAAAGATTAAATTTTACACAATGTTGAGTTTTCTGTGATTGTCGAAGTTAGCCGTAGCCACTTTTTTATGCTGTTTTTCAGCTCGCTGAAAACCGCCTTCGTGCCGCCTCGGCACGCCAGCGGATAGCATAAAAAAGTGAGTGAAGGCGTTTTTGACTAGATTTTTTGTTTCTTTTGCAGCAATGGCAAAAGAAAAAATGCGCAATTTTCACCACCTTAAAAATTTAAGAAAAAGACAATTTTAATATCTAATCA
>CAKZLT010000763.1 GCA_937127195.1 uncultured Saprospiraceae bacterium | reverse complement strand
TTCCAATTCAAAGTAAGCGATTTACAGAAAAGTATGATTATACCTTAAAATGTTTGGTAGTGAAATTTTCCAAAACAAAAATATATTGGTAAATTGGGTAAATATCATCACCTACCAAAAAAGCCAATATGTTCTTTAAGAAAAAACAAAAACACTATGAGCCTTTTGATTTAGAAAGACCATTACTTTCTTTTGCCAAAAATGATGCTTGGACAATTCGGGATGCTTGTGAAGGCACTCAGATTTTTGGAGCAACTGGTTCGGGTAAAACATCAGGTTCTGGACAAGCAATTGCTAAGTCTTTTTTGAATGGTGGTTTTGGTGGATTAATTCTAACGGCTAAGAAGGATGAAAGAGAAACATGGGAAAAGTATTGTAGAGAAGCAGGGTGTTTAGATGCTTTGTTTATTATATCTCCCAAAAGTGGTTACAAGTTCAATTTTTTAGATTATGAACTTAATCGTGCTGGTGATGGAGCAGGGCATACTGAAAATTTAGTAAGCCTATTTTTCACAATTTTAGAAATAGCTGAACAGAAAAGTGGTGGCTCTAGTGACCCTTATTGGGAAAGAGCAACTAAACAACTATTAAGAAATACGATTGATTTATTGAGTATTGCTCAAGGTAGAATATCCATGATGGATATGTATAAAGTTATCACGACAGCTCCACTTGATTATGAAGATGTCCAAGATACTGAATGGGCGAAACATTCTTTTTGTTACCAACTTATCAAACAAGCTAAACAGAAAAATCTATCTCATAGTAAAAAAATGGATTTAGATTTTACCATTAGATTTTGGTTAAATGAATTTCCTAACCTCTCTGATAGAACACGCTCAATTATCGTTAGTAGTTTCACATCAATGGCAGATTGTTTTTTACGAGGTGTGCTAAGGGATATGTTTTGCACAGAAACGAATATATTTCCAGAGTTTACACATGAGGGCGGAATTATCCTTATCGACCTTCCTATCAAAGAATATGGACAATTAGGACTATTTGCACAAGTCTTATTCAAATACATTTGGCAACAAGCAGCAGAAAGAAGAGAGGTGCATAAAAATCCACGTCCTGTTTTTCTTTGGGTCGATGAAAGTCAAAATTTCATCACTTCTTATGACCAACAGTTTCAAACGACTGCTCGTAGTTCTCGTGCTTGTACCGTTTATCTCACTCAAAATCTACCTAATTATATTACTGCTTTGGCAGGAGGTGGTGAAGCTCGTGCTAAAGTTGATGCGTTTCTTGGGAATTTACAAACAAAAATATTTCACGCAAATGGTGACCATAAAACTAATACATGGGCTTCTGATTTAATAGCTAAAACTTGGCAGTATCGAAGTAATGTAAGTAGTGGGTCAAGCAATGATGGTAAGACTTTTTTCCCAGAAACAACAGGAAAACAAAGTGGTATAAGTCATTCAGAAGCATTGAATTATCAAGTGTTACCTCATAAATTTACTCAACTCCGAAAAGGAGGTTATAAAAATAATCTTTTGGTAGATGGTATAATTTTTCAAGGTGGTCGAATATGGAATACGACAGGAAAAAACTATCTTTATACGTCATTCAAACAAGGCTAAAATCGCACAACTATGTCTCAATCAAAATACTATAAAAACGAAAGCTCTCTTACTGTTTTCTTTCTCACGCTTTTCCAAATCATTACAGGTAGTGTAGAAGTTTTCATTCGTTTAAAAATGGGTGAACGTTATATGACGGTTTTAAGGGCAGCTTGGATGCTGATATTTTTTTCCTTATTTGGTGCTGTAATGAATGAATTTGTAGTTGCTTTCAATACAACTACAATGGGTTTATTTTTCTTCACTTCATTTGTATTAGCTATTATCCATGCTATCAATGCAAAAAAACGACATAGTAAAAATGTAGAAATCCATAGCTATTACAATGGAATACCTATCATTGGTTTCTTTCTTAGTAATGACATCAAAGAAAGCACTATCAAAAGTATTATTGAGCCAACAATACTATTTCTTCTTGGTCTAATTCTCTTTGTAGTAGGTAGATACATGATTTACGAATTTTATGGTATAGGTCTTTATTTGACCTGTGTTGGAATTATCATGTTTATCAAAGGACAAATTGAATATAATATTCAAAGAAATAACTATTTGGATGCTTTTGATAAAAAAATCGAAAGTGAAACTTTAAAAGATGCTTTAGAAGGTAAAAATGCAGCAGACAATAAAGGGTTTTCCTTACCTGGTCCAAAAAGTAGTAATTTAGAAAATCGTAGAAGCGTAGAAAATATGTATCGTTCTCTTAGTCCAGAACTTCAAAAACTGATGACTAAAGAACCTAAAAAAGAAATTCAGATGAACCAAAACCAAGAGCCAACTCTTGAAAACACACCAGAAATTGAACTGTCTAATGAAATCGAACATATTGTAACACCTCTTTCAACTATTCCAAATGATAAAAAAATAGACCGAGACATTTAAGCCTTTTTATTTTAATATTCCAAAATATTTCTTTTGGTAGTATTCGATTTTTCTGATGGTAGCTTGTTCCAATTTTCCATCAAAGTATTCTATCTTTTTAATCCAGTTACCTTCTGTATCATATTTATATTCAATTACATAATGATTTTTTCGAGTTTCAAATTCGCCTTCACTTTCTAATCTGTCAACTAAATCATTGTAACGATTATATTTGTAATCAATCCTTGTTTTAATTTTTCGTTTTTTAAGGTAAATATCATAAACCTCATAGGAAATAATTTTATCGCCTTTATATTTTTGTACATTCAATTCAGAAGGTTTTCCATCTGTATAGTAAACTGTATCAATGACTGTATTTCCTTTATACACATAAGATTTGTCAGCATGTTGAATAACCCTATTTTCTTTATCATACTTGTATTTTAAATACTTACTTTTACCACCTCCATAAGTATCAACACTAATACAATTTCCATTATCATCATAGCTATTACTATGTGTATATTCATCATCTCGTTCAATCTTACTTAACCTTTCATTGTAATCGTACTTAAAATTACAATCAATAACTTTTCTTTCTTTACTCTCCTTATCTAGATAAGCAATTTGAGCCTTTGTCAATTTACCTTCATTATTATATTGAATATAGCTTTTATCTTCACCATTAAACTGTTCAACCATTCTACCTTCTCTATCAAATCGTAAAAAACTTGAATTACCTCTATTCAAGGCATCATTCCAATCTATTTTTTCATCGGCAGAAGTAAGAATAGGGTATCTTGCTTGTTGAACTTCTTTTATAATTCCTTTTAAATTAAAATCTTTTATTGTTTTAGATAAACCAATAAATGGGTCTGGTTGATGTGGATTGATTTTAGTATTATTACAAGAAATAAGTAATATCAATCCTAGTAGTAAGTAAAAGTATTTCATATTGTTTTTTTGAAAAAAATGATTAGAATTCAATATCTCGGTCACGTCCTCGACCTCTTCGCTTTTTCTTCGTTTTATCCTCTTTTGGTCGTTTTCTACGATACGAAACATATTCTTTTAAAATCTCATCATGTTCTGTTTGGAATTTCTTTTTCTGCTCTTCTACTACTTGTTTGGTATCTAATTCATTAAAATAAGTTTTTTTAATCCCAATAGTTGAAAAACGCATTTTTCGACCATTACAAAGCACGCCATAAGGTTGTTCCTTTCCTTTTATTGTTCGATTGTAGGTTTCAATTCCGTGTTCTGCTACTAAGTTAAAAAACTCTGCCTTACTATTTGCAATTTTAAAGAAATCTAAAACGGCTTTTTTCATTAAATCCTTATCCAAGATAGTTGCAGCTCCTCTTTCACGCATCATGCGCTCGTTGTCTTTCCGTTTTGCTTTACCCTTACGTTTGCGCTTTCCAATATCCTGGTAAACTAAACTATGTTGCAGTTCTGGGTACTGTTCTTTCTGATATTTCTCAATATCCTTACGAACCTTATTCCACTTAGCATCTGATAGACGAGTAAGCTTTTTACTTTTATAATCTGAGCCAGAAATAAGGATATGAATATGTAGATTTTTATTATGCAAATGTGGCTTTGCAAAAACAACCGCATCAGGGCAACGAATTTGAATATATTGTTCGGTTAAATCTCTTAAAATAGCTTGGTCTAAATGCTGTTTATCATTTAAGTGAAATGACAAAATATCATGATAACAAACAATGGAATTTTTAATCTTCTTCTTGGCTGCATTTTCCTTTCGATATACATCATTATCTTGAAAAGCCTTAACTGCTCCATCTCGATTTGGTTGGCGTATATTTTGATAAATTTCAAAACTATTCACCTCTTTGGCTCTTCCTTTGTCAGATAAAATATAATCTATTTTTTGACCAAAGCAATTGGCTTCATGTATTCGATTACTCTTTATTATCATCCACTTCTGTTTTGACCTTTAAGATAAGTCGCTCTAAATCTTCTATTGCTTCTGGCATTTTTCTAATATGTCGTTCTGCATATTCTAAAAAATGTTCCTCAGGATGCTGGATAGCATTTAGAATTAATTGCTCTAAATCAAATGTAAAATCTAAATTATTCAAAGCATACATTTTTTCTTGAAGGTCACTAACATCACGAGAATATGCCATTCGTTGTTTTCTGACTTTATCCAAAATGAACTTCACATTTCGCCCTTCTTTATTTCGGTCTTCCCGGTATCTCGAAATTTCTTTTATCAAATCATTTAATACCTCTTCGTTTGGAACAACATATTCATTTTTCAAATACGCCAAAGCACAAGACTTTATAAATGTAGCTAAATGTTTACCCTTCGCTCTTTTCTTAAATTTGTCGTATTCATTTCCTCGTCCAACCTTATTTAGTCGCAACTCTACACGAGCTTGTTTTTCATTATACTCCTTGCGTTTTTCTTTAAGGTAAAGTTTTCGATGCTCTGTTTTTGCCCTAGCAATTCTATTCCTCAAATGCTTTTTTTGAGCATCTGTCAGATTTGAATTTGGGTCATCCAAATTCAAAAGCAATCCTTTTTCTTCCAAAAAATCTTGTAATGATTTCACCTTATATTTTTGAAATGTACTTTTGAAAAAAGTTCGTAAATCGTTTAGTTCATTATTTTCGAGAACACTACTAATTAGACAATTTGAAATAGTCAGCAACATAAAATAGCCATACTTTAAAGTAAATATAAGTATGTACTTAATGATAGCTTCTAAGTGGTAGCAATATCAAATTTTCTCTTTTAAAGTAATTCTGTTCACGGAAACAATTCTGTATAAATATAAGAATGTTTCCGATAACTTTTTTCTGTATCTTTGATAAAGTTTCCGAGAATATCGAAACTTTAAAGCTAGGGATGTTAGGGAGCGCAGCATCCCTGACCAAGCCGACGAAGGAGGGCATGTATTCCG
>CAKZLT010000762.1 GCA_937127195.1 uncultured Saprospiraceae bacterium | reverse complement strand
AATCTGCTAAACCTTCTGCCACCAAAACGCTATTGTCGTTAGCTTCAAAGTAAGTTCCTTTCACCACTTTTTCACTCAACTGAGTCAAAGCATTTTCCTTATTAATGTCAACTCCTACAAGCATCCCTCCTTTCGTTGCTTGACCATTAGAAGCTAATGCAAAAGACTCAATTCTAGGTACAAAGTTTTTTACATCATCATACTTAGCTGCTAATTCGTCCATTTTTTCATCATACAAAAAGGCATTATCAAGGGTTTGGTCTTCAAAAAAACCTTTGGTATGAATCTGTCCGAAACCAACATAAGATTTCACCATTCCAAATTCCATATTGTCAAAAATACCTTTTTGGACTGATTGCATAAATACCGAGAAAAACACCGCAAAAAATATCGCAGCAGCCGTAATCAGTGTACGCCGTTTATTGCGCCAAATATTTCGACGCGCTAATTTTATAATTGTATTCATTGATTTTATTTTTTTTACAGTGATTGGTTACTAGTAGATTTGTGATTGGTCGTTTATTTAACGCCAATAAAAGCAACGGATCACCAATTAACCAATCACTAATCACCAAATTACCTCAATCGTTTCATATTTTGAACAGAGAAAAAACTATCTTTTAATTTGACATTAAATTTCATTGAAGTATATTCAAGTGTTGTTTTATGCCCTTCTTCATCTGCAGGAATGATTTCCATTAATGATGGTAATAATTTTCCGCCTAATTTTTTCACCTTCTTACCCAAAATCGTATTTACCAAATATTCATCCTCATCATAAAACTCCGTTTTCATTTGTAAATAGTCTTTCACATCAACCCACATTATCACCTTACCCCAGACCACAGGTGCATTAGGTTTTGGTGTCAATTCTATTTGATAACACAATCTTCCTTCAAGTTTTTCTTTCTTTAATTTTTTATGTGTGTAATCACGAACCGTTGAAGATTGACGCACCAAATCATCATTCGTCAAATCCGATCCCATCCATGATTGCATCATCATTGAAGGCGGCATTTTAATAACCCTCTGTGCGCGCGGCTGCCAACTCCACATTTCTTTTTTTCGTTTCAACGTTGCTCCTCCTTTATCTCGAACAGGGTATTTAATCAACATCATCGAGTAATCGTCGCCTTTTGCCCATGACTTGATTTTCATCGTTCGGGTGTATTTCGGACGAACAATTTTCATCGTCATTTCTGATTGACTAGAATTACCACGCAGTTTCGAATCTGTTTTTTTGATAATTTCTAAAGCCGTTGGTTCTGCATTTTCAAAACTCATTGCTCCTATTCCTATTAGAAAAAGGGCTAAAACCGAATAAATTGTTATTTTTTTCATCTGTTTTATTTTTAAATTTAAGTACTTGGACAAAATTAATTAGGCATTAAAAATGAAGTAACACCTTGATTATCAAAAATTATTCACTCATTTTATCATTCGCTAATTCTGTCATTGTACTTAGTTGTCTTACTTATATTTATTTTTCACCTCTTGCAGCATTTCATCTAAAGGATAATCTGTTCCTATTGTCATGTATTGAATAGCAATACCGTCGAGAACTGCACCAAAATAATAGGCTGCTGTTTTGGGATTTTCGTAACCTGCCTGCTCAAAAAGCTGTATTGTTTGCTCAATTTGCACTTCTTTTTTAGGCATAATATCCGATAAAATCAGTTTTTGTGCATCATCTTGAAACATCAAAGCTGTGAGTAACTTGAAGAATTTCAAGCGCGTTTTCATCATATTTTCAAACATATCAATAATGTGCAAAATATGCTCTTGTGGCGTAGAAGGCAGCTTCATTTCATCTTCCATCATCTTCGCACCCTCCTCATAGGCATTCATCAGAATAGCTTTCAATAGTTCTTCCTTACTTGAAAAATAATTATACATCAAACCTTTAGATACTTCTGCTGTCTTTGCTATTTGGCTAATTGATGTCGAATAAAAACCTCTTGTTGCAAATAATTCAAGTGCTGCTTCCATAATCCGCCTTCGGCTTTCTTTCCTTATTGCTGCAAATTCTTCTTTTGTTCTTGGCATTTTTTTATAAAATAATAGCTATTAAAAATATTTATGACCAATCGTTCAGTCAAAAGTATAAATTTAATTATATACTTGCACGACTTCACGACGAAAGTCATTAAAAATCAGATAGAAATAGCAGTCAAAGTGACAAACATCAAAAAACCAACCCCCTATTACCAATACAAAAAGCCGTTAAACGCTTTTGAAACGTCTAACGGCTTTGTAATTTTTTTAAAAAAAACACCATTCTATCGAATAATAGATATTGTAATCTCTTCTAATTTTACAACATCTCCAGGTCTTAGTTTTTTTCTTTTTCTAAATTCCTGCTCATCATTTACATAAACCAAACCATCTTCGACTATCATTTTTGCATGACCTCCAGTTTGAGCGATTTGTTTTAATTTTAATAATTTCAATAATTCTATAAATTCATCCGATTCTCTTAATTTAAAAGTATCTTTTTCTTTTGCCATTCTTTATTTTCTTTTTTTTAATTCTTAAAATTATCCGCTTTTCAATGAAAGGAATAGTCAAATGTAACAAGATTTTTCGATTCAAATAATGAGAAACTCTAATTAATGCTTCTCCTAAAAAGACTTCGACTCACTCAACAGATATAAGCCTCCAATTACAATAATTGCTAGAATAACCGTCAAAGTAATTTTAATCCATGAATACGGTTTTTTGCCGCCAACTTTTCCTGTTTGACCGTTAATTATAAAGTGATAAATTTTCTCTTTATAAATATAAGTTGCCAACCAAACAGGCAAAATTAAGTGCTTGTAAGTCTTGTCACTCTTTTGAGAAACGACTCTTAATCTTCGTTGTGTATCGCCGCCAAGTTTGTGACTCGCCATCGAACGCAAGCTTGCATCCATGATATTTTCAGATACGCCTGCACCTTCCCTCAAGGTCTTACTATATACTTCTGCTTCCCAGCCGAGCATTAATTTTGGGTCGTAATTTACTGCATTTTGAAGTGTAAACGGGTAAACGTTTTCTATTTCATCTTGACTCAAACCATTCGATGCAACCACCAAAACATCATCAAAAAAATGCCTAAAAGTACCACTTCTAGGTTTCCAACGCGTTCGAGTTACTGTTCTCGTTTGTCTATTTCCTTCGCTGTCTGTGTAAGATTGTGTTTCGGTATAATGGTAACCTGCTTCTCCGCTCCAGTTGGCTACGGCATTCGCATCATAAGTAAAAAAAGGCAAATAAATACCGTGAAGGTTTTCTATTTTTGCCATCGTTTTGAGTTTTCTCGGATGAAAAAAGCCTTGACGAATCCATTTATTAAATAATTCGAATCCTTCTTTTTGAGATATTTTAAATGGTACAATTCCCGTCGGTTGTATAAATTGATGCTCAAAAGCTTCTACATTGACGTTACGAGAATTACAAAAAGTACAAGTAATATCAACATCCGTCGTTTCTATCATAAACTTAGAACCGCAATTATCACAATCAAAAACCTTTTTTCCTTCGCCTTCTGGCTCAAAAAACTCTGCTTCTGATAAACCTTTATCTAATGGTTTTTCTATAATTAGGTCATTTGCTTTGTCTATTTCTTCGGTATAACCACAATATTGACAAGCAATTTTTTCTTTTTCTGCCGAATAGCGCAATTTTCCACCACAGGAAGGACAAGGGAGTTGTAAGACTTTTTCTGCTGCTGCTGTTTCCATTAATCAGATAGGATTTACAAGATGAACAGGATTAGATTTATTTTTAAATAGAATCCCATTTTTAAATATAAAAAAGTCGCTACTCTTTTGCTAAGAATAACGACTTTCCTATAAAAAAACTAGACGAATTGAGTTATATTCTACAAGGTTAGTTGAAGTCTCTGACTTCAATTCAATATTAAAAAGTCTCTGACTTTATAATTCAAGTCGGAGACTTGCAAATAAATAATTGAAGTAATAGACTTCAACTAACGCTATTAAAATTAATCATCCAATTTCAAAACAGCTAAAAAGGCAGTCTGTGGAACTTCTACATTACCAACCTGTCTCATACGTTTTTTACCTGCTTTTTGTTTTTCTAGTAACTTACGTTTACGAGAAATATCACCACCATAACACTTAGCTGTTACATCTTTACGAAGTGCAGAAAGCGTTTCACGAGCAATAATTTTCGCACCTACGGCAGCTTGAATAGCGATTAAAAACTGTTGACGCGGTACTAGTTCTTTCAATCGTTTACACAATTTTCTACCAAATGCTTGCGCCTTATCGCGGTGAATCAACGCAGAAAGTGCATCGACATTTTCACCATTCAATTTAATATCCAATTTGACCAAATCCGATTGACGATAATCAAGCATTGTATAATCAAATGAAGCATAACCGCGAGAAATTGATTTTAATCTATCATAAAAATCAAATACAATTTCCGCTAATGGCATTTCAAATGTCAATTCTACACGCGTTTCTGTCAAGTAAACTTGATTTGTCAAAATACCGCGTTTGTCCATACAGAGCTTCATTATCTGACCAGTATAATCTGGTTTTGTGATAATTTGAGCGCGAATATATGGCTCTTCGATGTGTTCAATTATCGTCGGGTCTGGCAAATCAGCAGGTGTGTTGATAGGCTCGCGACGTTGGTCTTTTTTGAATACACAGAAGTAATTTACGTTTGGAACAGTCGTAATAACATCTTGATCGTATTCTCTAGTCAAACGCTCCTGAACGATTTCGAGGTGTAGCATTCCTAAGAAACCACATCTAAAACCGAAACCTAAGGCAACCGAAGTTTCTGGCTCGAATACCAAAGAAGCATCATTTAACTGTAATTTTTCCAAACTATCTCTCAAATCTTCAAAGTCATCATTCGATAACGGGAATATTCCAGCAAAAACCATTGGTTTTACATCCTCAAAACCACCAATTCCTTCTTCAGTAGGGTTACTGACACTTGTAATGGTGTCACCAACTTTGATTTCTTTAGAAGTCTTAATTCCTGTTACTATATAACCTACATCACCAGCAAATAATTGCTTTTTTGGTACTTGGTCAAGCTCTAGAATTCCGATTTCGTCCGCTTGATATTCCTTCCCCGTTGCCATGAATCGAACTTTTTCGTTCTTGGTAATGCTTCCGTTCATGATACGGTAATAAGCAATAATACCACGGTAAGAGTTAAAAACAGAGTCAAATATCAATGCCTGTAAAGGTGCTTCTGGATCTCCTTTAGGTGCTGGTACACGGTCAATTATCGCCAATAGAATCTCTAAAACGCCCTGTCCAGTCTTCGCACTAGCCAATAACATTTCGTCTGCATCGAAGCCCAACAAGTCTGTGATTTGGTCTTGAACCTCCTCAACCATCGCGCTCGGCATATCGATTTTATTCAATACAGGAATGATTTCTAGCTCATGTTCCATTGCCAAATACAAATTGGAAATAGTCTGAGCTTGAATACCTTGCGAAGCATCTACAATCAATAATGCTCCTTCACAAGCAGCTATTGAACGCGAAACTTCATAAGAAAAATCAACGTGGCCTGGAGTATCAATTAAGTTAAAAACATACTCTTCTCCCTCATGTTCATATCTCATTTGGATAGCGTGACTCTTGATGGTAATACCTCTTTCTCGCTCCAAATCCATATTATCCAAGGTCTGCGCTTGCAAATTTCTATCTGAAACCGTTTGAGTTAACTGAAGTAAACGGTCGGCAAGCGTCGATTTCCCGTGGTCAATATGCGCTATAATGCAAAAATTTCTTATATTCTTCATACGTTGGCAAAAATACTATATTTCATTGAAAGGAGTATAATCAATGTAATTTGTTTATCGTTTGTTTTAAAAAAATATCTTTTTGTACAAAAATCCCTAAAAATACATATTTAGTAGTGAGAATTAAAGATTCTTTATGATTTTATGTGGTTTGTCTAATAGCTGCTGGATGCTAGTTGCTAGATTCTAGAACCTTTATTAGATTAAGTGAATGGTATTTTGAATGACTGCGTAAAATCATAAAGAACCAAATTAAATATTAGTTTTCATTCTGATTCCTATCTTTTTAATTTTCAAAACCTTCAAAAATAATGACTTTTTCAATGAAGTCATTATTTTCTTCTCAAAGTACTAAAATCATCACTTTTATCAGGCTTTAACTTCTAAGTGATGAAGGCTCAATGATTTGTTTTTTTTAAAAAATGAAAAAATACGCTTTTTCTTGTCTCTTTCTACCTCTTCAAACGTTCTACAAAGGAACTCTTTTGAAGTAAAATTCCTTAGTAGAACGTCCAACAATGTTTTTTTATATAAAAAAAATCAACTAATAAAACAACCAATAACGACTTTCAATTTTTCAAAGTCATGAACAAATTTTTACTACTATCACTACTTAGTTTTCCTTTATTTTTTAATGCTTGTAATATCGAAAGATATGACACAGGTGTTCAGTCTATTGCTATTTTGCCGTTTGAGGATATTAAAAATGATGATATCGAATCGATTAGAATTTCTATTGAAAAATTCTATGGATATGATGTTACAGTCTTACCTATTGTCAAAAATCCCAAACACGCATACAACTCAGCAGATGAAAGTTATGATGCTAAAAAGGTTTTAACAACTATTTTTAATAAAAAAGAAGTCAATCTGTTTATGGCTGTTCCGACGATTTATTATAAATTAATAGCTTATTGGAAGGAATTATCTATTGCAGAACAAACTCAAATTTCAGCGGTACTAAAAGAGTTTAGACTAATGGTATCAGGTTCGGCGGCTTTACCAATTAGTGTTTTGGAACAATGGAAAGCGATTAGCGGACATACACTTTTGGAACGATATGGCATGACAGAAATGGGAATGGCCATCAGCAATCCTTATCGAGGAGAACGAA
>CAKZLT010000761.1 GCA_937127195.1 uncultured Saprospiraceae bacterium | reverse complement strand
GCTTAATTTTTTAAGCACTTTTAAATAAAAAAATAAAGTTGTATAATGGTGCAACTTATTTATTTTTCTTCACTTAATGTTGATTTTTGATGTTTTTTATAAAAAAAAAGACACTGAACAATGAAGTTCAGCGCCTTTAGATGTTTTGGAATTATAAATACTAACATCAAATCTATTCTCTAATTACCGTCAAACGTTTGGTTGCGATGCCCTTAGAGGTCTGTATTTGGAGCATATAAACGCCACTTGTATAAGTAGCTACGTCAAGGGTAATATTGTTTTGAGTATTGTGGGTAGTGTGGTGAATTATTCTACCGTTAATATCCAAAATGGTAATTTGTTCTATTTCTATGTTGTCTGTTTCAATCTGAACGTAATTGTTAGCTGGATTCGGGAATACCGAAATATATTGGTCTAGCATTGGCACTTTGTCAATGTCAGTAAATACAATATTAGTTGTATTAGGATTGACATCTACTGGACTTTCGTCATTACTAATGAACTTGACATTGAAAACATCTAATGCTAAAATGATAGAATCTGTCCCTAATCCGCGTCTTAGAATGTCATCTTTAATCGTGAAGTCTAACTTAGCTACGATACCATGACCAGTTATATTTAGCCCATTTGTTCGGGTGAAAGCAGCATCAATTTGTTGTTCATTTTCAAGGTTTTTATTAATTGAAATCATGTTGATATTCTGCATTCCAGCCCAAGAAGTATCAAAAGTAATTCTAACCGAGTGAGCTTCTACAATTGCAGTATCATAAGAAATTGAAAATGCACCACCATATAAGTCAATCGCTTGATTATTCGCTTCTCCGAGTATAATCGGTAACGAGAAATTAGCCCCATTCTGATAAGCTGTATCATTTTTAACATACAATGGAGTCGCCCCTAAAACACCTCCTGCACCTCTTCTTTGATAAGAAGAACCGTAGTTTTGAAGGATGGCAATGGTATCATCATTATTGATAAATCCATCTCCATTAGAATCTGCATGACGATAATCTATATTAGTAATTGGTGTTGCTTGTCCCCAATTTGGAGTGATGAATCCATTCCAATTATTAGAAATACTATTTCTTGGAGTTCCATTTAGACCAAAACCTAAACCTATATTTAATAAGTCAAAATTGTTGGCATAAGTATCATCGTCGGTATCTCCTGGCCAAACACCATCTTCTACTGTGATAATGAAAATCGTAGTATCACAGAACCCAAAATTATCACAAATAATGATACAACTTGTATCCGAACCATAGTCATCAGCATAGACATAAGCGCAAGCTCCTACAATGCTATCAATCTGAATATTGGTGAATAAACCACAATTTAAAATTGCTGAAACTGGTGTACCAGGCAAATCCAAAGTTGGAATACAAATCGCTTGAGTCGCTCCAATCGCTATTGTACTATGGAAAGTATCTGTTGGAGAAACAATAGTAAAATACGCGTTTCCTTGTGAGCAATTCGTCGGATTATAGACTTCACAAATTTGGTAGCTAATCATATAACTTCCTAAGTTCAAAGCATTTGTAGGTATCGTCATTACTCCAGAACTATTCAAAGTCATAGAGTCTGAGCCGTAATATTGAACTTGTGGTGTCGCTACAAATAAATTATTTTCAATATCATAATCATTATTCAATACATTGAAAGAAACGTATCCGTTTTGTGTTAATGAAACACTATCTGTAACCGCTATGGGTGCTGTATTCGAGATTGTTACATTATTGAAAATTGGGCAACTGCCATCAATATTCTGAAGACCAATACATAAATTACCCATCGGTGCTGGGAAGAATACAGATGAATTTTGCCAAGTGATACCACAATCAATACTGAATTGAATAGCTTGTCCATTCTGGTTAGCGGCAATGAATAAGCTATCGTTATACATTGTTGCATTCAAGAAAGTTGGTGCATTAGAAACATTATTAATCGTAACTGGCGAACCATAAGTCACTGTATCTACACCATCGCGAACGTAAATAGTGTAAGTTCCTGCCGATAAATTCGGAAATGTATCGCTTGTTTGCCATGTAGTTCCTGTAATGCTGTATTCATAGTTATTCGTTCCGCCAGAGGCATGAACTGATAAACCGCCATTATTTTGATTACAAGAAGCATCGGTTGTGAATACTTGAGTAATACTTAAAGTAGGTGCTGATAAATTAATATTATTACCATTGACTGAACAAGTTCCATTGTTATTTCTAACAAGAATTGAATAATTTCCGCAAGAAAGTCCTGTAAAGTTATTACTATTTTGCCAAGTAAGACCTCCATCAATAGAGTATTCTAAAGTCATACTTCCTGTTGCAGTAATCGTAATTGTACCATCATTGTTGCTACAATGAGTTGGATTAACAGATGCTATATTGGTAATAACAGCAGTATTCGGCGCAGTTAAAATTACTGGATTGTTAGCATCAATGACTTGACAAGTTCCGTCATTATTTCTAATAATAATATCATAAGTTCCTGCCATCAAACCTGTAAAGGTGTTACTATTTTGCCAAGTGATACCACTATCAATACTATATTGTAAACCAGTAAGCCCCGTTGCTGTAACTGTGATGATAGCATCATTTAGACCACAATTCGTTGGATTCGTTGCTGTTACATTAGTAATAATAGGTGCAATCACAGGCGTAATCAATACAGGATTTCCTGAATAGGCAGAAGTTGAGTTGCCATCAAAAACTAATATATTATAAGAACCAGATGTAAGTCCAGAGAATAAATTTGAAGCTTGCCAAGTAAATCCACTATCAATACTATACTGTAAACTTGCTACGGGCGAACTTGCTGAAATGTCAATTGTTCCATCATTTTGAGCGCAAGTTCCATTAAATCCAACAACATTTGTGATAATAGGCGGAGTTCCCACAGGAGGATTTCCACTATATAAATAAACCATTGCCGAGTCACATAACCCATAAGGATAGCCATTGTCACAAACTAAGTATTGGAAACTATCGACACCAGAAAAATTAATATTTGGCGTATAAGTAAATGCTCCTGTAGTGTCTAATACTACCGTTCCTTGCGTTGGAGAGAGTGTTGGATATATACTCACTGCCATCTGGTCACCTTCTGGGTCATAATCATTTGTTAATAGATTTCCTGTTAAAGGAATTATATTTGTTAATACATTATAAAAATTGTCAACCGCTAAAACAGGCGCTGTATTGGTGACAACTACATTTACAATTAAAATAGTTGTATCACAAGTACCATTTCCTGAACATAAAACGGTGCAAGTTGTATCTGAACCGACTTGTAATCCATAATAACGTAAATAACGATAGCCACCATTAAAAGTACTTACTGTATTATAATCGATATAAGCATTATTGACTTGAGCATCACAGCCTAAAGCCGCAGCATTATTAGTTGTATTAGTATTAATCCATGTCAATCCTGTGTTATGTATTTGGATGTTACTCATTCCATTTAGAGGTACAGTGACAGTCATTGTATCTATGGTCAAATCTCTAATGTTTATAATAACTTCGGAAGAGTCACACTGACTAGGATCGTTTAATACACAAGCTTGGTAGCCTAATGTAAAATAACCAATTCCGTAATATTCGGTATCCATGGTAAGGTTACCTGCTGCGTCAAGAGTTACTGTTCCGTTGGCATTAGAAAGAGAAATAGGTGTTGTGACTAAGGTCGAACCTAAGCCATGAGTATCATTATTCAGAACATTAATCGTGTAATTTCCATGATAATCAACATCCAAATAATCTGAATCCGCATTAATAGAACTGGTATTCGTATTAAAAGTGTTAACCACTTCGCAAGCATTTGTCGCATAACGAATATAAACGTAATAAGTGCCAGGACTATATCCTGTAAATACATTACTAGATTGATAAGAAGGATTTCCTACAGAGGAAGATGAAATTGCATATTCAAGAGTTGCCCCTGTAACAGACGTTGCATGAACAGTCAAGGTATTATTAGTATAAGTTAATGATTGAAATGTTGGATTATCAACACTAGTCAAGTTAATATTGTAATGTCCTTGGAAATTTGAGCTTCCAACATTTCTAACTTGAACTGAATATTTCTTTCGAGCTAATAAGTTTGTAAATACAGGAGAAGTTTGCCAAGCAGAATAACCAATTCCAGTAGTAAATAATCGATATTCTTTATTTGTACTTCCATTTGAACTATGCGCTGTAATCGAACCATCAGCAACTCCACAAGAAGAAGGATGAACGACAGTTACACTATCTATTGTAGATAAACAATCTAAGTCCAAAACCGCACTTTCAGAGCAAGTACCATCTGTGATAGTCAAAAGGCTAGCCGCTGCACTAATTTTGATTGGAGTCTTTGTTATTGTATAATCATTAGTAATAGTAGAATTGGTACTAGTTGCAATATCCATAAAGTCGAACTGGTAATCCATCAAATATCCTCCATAGGTTGAGTTTGAGGTAATTGTATTATTGGCATTTAATACCCAAGCTGTTCCGTAGCTTACATAATAATTTAAAGTATCAATCAAATCGCTCATCGAATTGACAGTTGTTGAAAAATAACTGTCATTCCAAGTTGGAGAATTAAAGTTAACCTGCCAAGGACCATTTCCTGATACATTATTCATATTATAAGAAGAAATGGTGTCACCACAAGGCAGAAAAAAAGCGCCTGGAGAAACATAAGGCTGTCCATCTATATATATATTATAAGGACTTGTAGGCGAAATTGGAACACAAACTCTTGATTCTCCTGTACAAGATACTCCAGTATAATATGGTCTAAGTGTATCTGGTAACACATTACAATTCGTAGAACTAGCGTAACTAATACTAACAGTCGCTGTATCACAAAGTATAGGCGAACCATTATCACAGACTTCATAAGAGAATAAATCAGAGCCTACAAAACCTTGATTAGATACATAAGTAAACGTTCCATTAGAATTCATTGAGACTGAACCACTTGATGGAGATGAAATCAACTGAGTGTTATAAGTCAAAATATTACCAGTGTTGGGGTCGCTATCATTCGTAGATACATCGCCTGTTATGGCTAAGTTTACAATTCCTGAAAAAGCATCATCAACCGCAATAGGCTGATTATTCTGAGCGTTGGCATTCAAGCTAAAGAATAAGCTGAATGCTAAAAAGATTAAGCCGTTGTAATTTTTATTGAGAAGTTGCGTCATTGGTCTATTATTTTTTATGGTTTTTCGATGTCTTAATTTGATACTACAATGGTAAGGAGTTTTTATTTTTAAAAAAATTACTAATTTTGGTTTTTATATTTTAAAAAAATATTAAATTTGATTGTAATTAATTGATTATTAAGTTTTTATTTTAAATAAATATATTTTTGAAAGAATCGAAATTAATCAAAACACTTGAAATTATTTCTGAACAAGAATTGCAATCGTTCAAAGATTGGCTGGATTCGCCTTTTCATAATAAAAGCGAAGCTATCAGAAAACTCTACGCCCTCTTATTAAAATATGCACCAATTTTTGAAGAAAAACACCTTCAGAAACCTGTACTTTTTAAGAAATTATATAAAAAAGAAAAGTACAATGAATTGAAAATGAATAACATCATTTCTGGATTGACAAGGCAGTTATTTGATTTTTTTGCTTTTTATAATTATAAAAATTCTAATACTTTACCTCAAATCTGCTTAATGGACGAACTCCAAAAACGAGATTTGGACAAATATATGCTGCAAGAAGGAAGGCGATTAACAAAGGAAAAGGCAAAGTTAACCATTCAGAATGCTTCTACGTTTTTTGACGAATATTTATATTATAAACAATTGGATGAGCATTTTTTGAAAAAACCCAAACGGGCTTATGACGAAAATCTACAACTCAAAAATAACTATCTTGATTTATTTTACGTGACCACCAAGCTCAAAGTTGCCTGCGATATGGTCAGCCGAAATACGGTGATTCAGGCGAATTATGAAGTGCATCATTTTGAAAATTTAGAAAAATGGCTAATTGATTTTGAAAGTAATAAATCGGCTATTCGCTATCAAACTTATCCTGCTATTGCGATTTATTATCAAGCTTATCGAACGGTCAAGGCTGGAGAAATGGAAGATTATCAGAAGCTAAAACAATTATTAGCCACTAATTTGCATCTTTTCCCGAATGCCGAATTGAGTAGAATATATGATTATGTCTTGAATTTTTGTATTCGACAAATTAATCAAGGGAAGGCGGAGTTTTATCGTGAAATATTAGAAGTATATAAATTCTTGCTTGAAAATCGTATTATTTTTCAAAAAAACTACCTTGCACAATGGGATTATAAAAACATCATAACCGTCGGAATTAGAATAGGAGAGACCGAATGGACGGAGCAATTTATCAACGAATACAAACAATTTTTATCGCCAAAAGACCGTGAAAATGCCTTTGTATATAATAAAGCCGCTTTTTATTATGCTACAAAAGCTTACAAAAAATCGCTTCAACTCTTACACGAAGTTAAGTTTACGGATACTTCTTATCACCTTGGTGCAAAAATCATCCAACTCAAAAGCTTCTACGAATTGGAAGAAGAAGAGCCTTTTTATGCTTTGACGGATGCTTTTAAAATCTACATTTTGCGGAGCAAAGATATTTCTCATTATAGAAAACAAGCAAATTTGAATTTGGTGAAATTCTCTAAACGCATTTTTAAACTAAAAGAACAACGCAATTATATCAGTCCGTCTATTTTTAATCAAAAATGGGAAAGCATCAACGACCGTCTTTCCAAAATAGAAAACGTCGCTAACAAAAGCTGGTTGGAAGATTGTTTGGTGAAAATTCGGAAAAGTTAGTGTTTCACGCAGAGTTGACGGGAGAAGACGGGAGAAGCAGAGGGCGGAGAGTTTTTTTGGGTTTCTTTTTTATAAAAAGAAAAATCTCTGCGAGCTCTGCTTCTCCCGTCAACTCTGCGTGAAATAAATAGCTTAATCAGCTAAAACTTCTGTTTTCAACGCTTCTTTCAAAGCTGCTGAAAATTCCAATTGAACATTAACAGCCTTATCTTTAGCATACCATTTATGTAATTCTTGACTGAATTTAGGATAATCAAAATTGCCAGCCGCTTTCTCTGCAATTAATTTATCCTGCATTTCTTTGGGCTTTGGGCCCCAATGTCCCAAAACGTCAAGAGAATCCGCATCCAAAAATATAGTCATAGGAATAGAACGACCGCCATTCGTCAAGAACTCGTCCATAATTTCTAGATTTTCATCTCTCAAAATCAAACGCTGTTCTATATTCGTATTCAAATTAGACAAATGTTCTATTACAGGCACAATCTGAGCCGCATCGCCACACCAACCCTCCGTAATAGTTAGTAGAATTACTTTTTTGTCAATATTTTCAATCATCTCTTGAACTTCAGGAAGAATTTTAGTGCGCTTATCCCAGCGTTTCATACGTCGAATATTCATCTCGGCATAATGCAACATCGCTTCACTATGATTATTTCCTGTTGTTTTTTTCTCAGTCATCAATTCGTCGAGCATTACTCGATACTCTTTATATTTTTGTGCTTTGCTAAGTAATTCGGGGGTAATGCCTGTTACTATTTTTTTCATTGCTAGGTTCTTTTTTTTAAGAAAAAATTCCACATTTCAAATTTGAAGAATTTTTTCACACTTTGTAATGATTTTAGTCATTTTAACCAAATATAAATATCACAAACGGGGACATACAAACAAATGTTCATACATCCCCGCTTTAAAAATAATATTTGTCCAAAGACGGACTTTTTAAGTTATCTGTAACAGATAGCCAAATAAGAGAATACTATAAGTAACAGAGAAAAAAGAGCTAAGTACTTGGACAAAATTAATTAGGCATTAAAAATGAAGTTAGGGAGTAGGCAATAAATAACCTACCAGTCTAACTTATTGTTTTTCATTTATACTGCGTTAAAAATACTCGCCTTAGCGATGCTAGGACTGCGTT
>CAKZLT010000760.1 GCA_937127195.1 uncultured Saprospiraceae bacterium | reverse complement strand
GCATGTGGAGTATGCACCAGCTAAGATGGCGCTAGAAAATGGATTTCATGTGGTTTGTGATAAACCGTTATGTTATTCTATGGAAGAAGCGAAGGAATTAGTAGAACTGGTCAAAAGTACAGGATTGATTTTTGCATTAACGCACAATTATACTGGTTATCCGATGGTTAAGCAGGCTCGTGCGATGGTTCAAAATGGAGATATTGGCGAAATTCGTAAAGTGGTGGTAGAATATCCTCAAGGCTGGCTTTCTACTAAACTTGAAGATAGTGAGCAAAAGCAAGCAGCTTGGCGTACTGACCCGAATCGTTCAGGGATTGCTGGAGCGATGGGAGATATAGGAACACATGCTGAAAACCTTGCAGAATATATCACTGGTCTGAAAATTAAGGAAATTTGCGCTGATTTGACTACTTTCGTTGATGGACGTTTGTTAGATGATGATGGTAACGTTTTGCTTCGATTTGATAACGGTGCAAAAGGAATTTTACACGCAAGTCAAATCGCAGCAGGAGAAGAAAATGATTTGAATATCAGAGTTTACGGCACGAAAGGTGGCTTTCGATGGTTTCAAATGCACCCTAATTCGTTACACATACAGTGGTTGGATAAGCCAAAAGAAACATTGAGAACAGGGGGCGCAAATTTATATCCTGTTTCGGAAGCGCATACGCGTATTCCTGCGGGACATCCGGAAGGTTATTTGGAGGCTTTCGCGAATGTTTATAGAAATTTTGCTTATTGTATTCAAGCACGATTGAAAGGAACAACTCCCGACCCGATGCACGAAGATTTTCCAACAGTGAAAGACGGACTACGAGGTATGCAATTTATTCAAAAAGTAGTCGAGTCAAGTCAAAGTGACCAGAAATGGCTAGCTTTTGAGTAGTTTTTAGAAAAGAAGTGAAAGAATACTTTAATTTGCAATCAAAACGTGTCGGTTTAATAAACTGACACGTTTTTTATATAGCGCCCTATTTTTATAAAAGAAAAAACAAAACGATTAATTATAAAATGATACAATTTAATATAGACCCATTTCCAATCTTAAAAACGGATAGAATAAGGTTAAGAAGAGTAATACTAGATGATGTTAAACCTCTTTTTGTAATGCGTTCTGATGTGAATGCGATGAAGTATATTGGTCGCCCGATAGCTGAAAGTATCAAAGATGCAGAGGATTTAATTCATCGAATTGATGAAATGATGGAAAAAGAGACGGCCGTTCATTGGGCAATTACACTCAAAGGAAATGATAAATTGATAGGAACGATTGGTTTTTGGCAGTTATCGAAGCAGAGCCGTCGAACAGAAATTGGCTATATGCTGCAATCGGATTTTCATCGTCAAGGCATTATGCAAGAAGCCTTGAACTTGGTGATGAATTACGCTTTTGAGGTCATGAATTTACATTCGGTCGAAGCTCGAACAAGTCCAGATAATTCGCCTTCTATCAAAATATTAGAGCGAAATGGATTCGTGAAAGAAGGACATTTAATAGAGAATTTTTATTTCAATGATAAGTTCTGGGACACGTTTATTTTTTCAAAAAGAAATAAATACGGCATATAGATGAATATATTTTCAATTGAATTATTTTTTTAAACCAAAAAACAGGAAATTTGCACGCATTGCATCGGTGTAGATACGTTATATCGTAATATATCGACCGACCATACATTAAAAAAATCATAAATTAATGATAACATTTTTCGGAAATCCATCGGAGAAAATTTTTGCAGTTCAGACCAATCAACCTATTTCGGCAGAGAATGTGACGAAATTAACATGGTTATTTGGTAATCAATCACCAATTGAAAATACAGCAATCAATCAAATCTTCATCGGCCCGCGTGCGGCAATGATTACGCCGTGGAGTACGAATGCCGTCGAAATTACCCAAAATATGGCGATTGAAGGCATTGTTCGTATCGAAGAATTTAATGCAACATCGGGAGATAAAGACGCTACACTGCAAAGTCTTTACGATCCGATGTTGTCTCAAAAATATGACCAACTTGACCAAGATATTTTTACGATTGAAATAGAGCCAGAATCTATTGAATCTATTGATAATATCGCTGAATATAATGAACAAGAAGGGTTGGCATTGAATGAAGAAGAGATCACTTACTTGGAAGATATAGCCAAAAAAATTGGTCGAAAACTAACAGATTCTGAGGTTTTTGGTTTTTCGCAAGTCAATAGTGAGCATTGCCGACACAAGATTTTTAACGGTACATTCGTGATAGATGGAGAGGAAAAATCGGAATCATTATTCAAAATGATAAAAGAAACTTCTAAAGCTCATCCAAACGGAATTGTATCGGCTTATAAAGATAATGTTGCTTTTGTAAAAGGACCAAAAGCAACTCAATTTGCACCCAAAACAGCAGATAAATCAGACTTTTATGAGTCTAAAGAATATCAATCAGTCATTTCATTAAAAGCAGAAACGCATAATTTTCCAACTACAGTAGAGCCTTTTAATGGTGCTGCAACAGGTTCTGGTGGCGAAATTAGAGATCGTTTGGCAGGTGGAAAAGGTTCTTTACCATTGGCAGGAACGGCGGTTTACATGACTTCTTACTCTCGATTGACGGAAAGCCGCCCTTGGGAGAACGCAATGGATGAACGCGAATGGCTTTATCAAACTCCAATGGATATTTTAATAAAAGCATCTAATGGAGCATCTGATTTTGGTAATAAATTCGGACAACCATTGATTTCTGGTTCTGTTTTGACTTTTGAACATGAAGAGCATGCCCGCAAACTAGGTTTTGATAAAGTAATAATGATGGCAGGTGGAATCGGCTACGGAAAAGCAGAGCAAGCGCTCAAAGCTGAACCAAAGGTTGGTGATAAAATCGTTATTCTGGGTGGTGATAATTACCGAATTGGAATGGGAGGTGCTGCTGTTTCTTCTGCAAATACAGGTGCATTTGGTTCAGGAATTGAGTTGAATGCGATTCAACGTTCTAACCCAGAAATGCAAAAAAGAGCAGCAAATACCATTCGAGGAATGGTAGAAAGCGATATAAATCCGATTGTAAGTATCCATGACCACGGTGCAGGTGGGCATTTGAATTGTTTGTCAGAGTTAGTGGAAGAAACAGGAGGAAATATTGATTTGGATAAATTACCTGTTGGAGATCCAACGCTTTCGGCAAAAGAGATTATAGGAAACGAATCACAAGAACGAATGGGGCTAGTAATTGCATCAGAAGATATTGATAAACTCCAGAAAATAGCTGAGCGTGAACGTGCGCCAATGTATATTGTGGGTGATGTAACGGGAGATAACCGTTTTACTTTTGAGTCAAAAACGACGGGCGAAAAGCCAATGGATTTGGAAATGTCGGATATGTTTGGAAGTTCTCCAAAAACGATAATGACAGATACCACAATTGATAGAAAATACAACGATTTAGCTTATTCAGCCGAGAAAGTTAATGATTATATAGAAGCCGTTTTGCAATTAGAAGCAGTAGCTTGTAAGGATTGGTTGACAAATAAAGTCGATAGATGTGTTGGCGGATTAGTGGCAAAACAACAAACAGCAGGTGCATTACAGTTGCCATTGAATAATTGTGGTGTAATGGCATTGGACTATAAAGGTAAAAATGGTGTGGCGACTTCTATTGGTCATTCGCCGATTAGTGGCTTGATTGATCCTGTGGCTGGTTCTCAAAATTCGATTGCAGAGGCACTAACAAATATTGTTTTTGCGCCATTGGAGGAAGGTTTGAAGTCGATTTCGTTATCAGCAAACTGGATGTGGCCTTGTCGTAATGAAGGTGAAGATGCTCGTTTGTATGAAGCGGTAAAAGCGATTTCGGAGTTTTCGATTGCGCTAGGTGTCAACGTTCCGACGGGTAAGGATAGCTTGTCAATGAAGCAAAAATATAAGGATGAAGCAGTGATTGCGCCAGGAACAGTTATTATTACAGCAGCAGGACATTGTTCGGATGTTACGCGCATCGTTGAGCCTGTTTTGCAATATGGTCAAGGTGATATCTATTATATCAATCTTTCAAAAACAACTCATCAATTGGGTGGTTCTTCATT
>CAKZLT010000759.1 GCA_937127195.1 uncultured Saprospiraceae bacterium | reverse complement strand
CACTTTTTATAAAGATGTAAAAATCGGTGGTCAAGCTCTAAAAGCGGGTACTTATACCTTATTTACAGTACCAGGAGAAAACGAATGGGAACTGATAATCAATTCTTCTTTGCATCAATGGGGCGCATTTCAATACAAAAAAAAGAATGATGTGCTTAGAGCAAAAGGAAAAGTAGAAACAGGAAAAAAATCAATAGAAGCTTTTTCGATGGCTTTTGATAAAAATAAAACAGGTGTTGATTTGGTTATGGCATGGGATAAAATGATTGTTCGATTTGCAATTGAATTTTAAGTACAATCAACAAAAAAGCGTTTGATACTTAATTAAAAGTATCAAACGCTTTCTATTTTAAAATAAGGTCTAAATATAAAATTAAGCCTTACCCAATGCTTTCAACATAGTTTCTCCAATAGTTGCTGGAGATTCTACAACGTGAATACCACATTCCGCCATAATGCGCATTTTGGCAGCAGCCGTATCATCTTCTCCACCAATAATAGCACCTGCGTGTCCCATAGTACGACCTTTAGGGGCTGTTTGACCAGCAATAAAACCAACTACGGGCTTCGTACCATGCTCTTTTACATAGTGAGCTGCGTCTGCTTCCATGCTTCCGCCTATCTCACCGATCATTACGATAGCATCTGTATCAGGGTCTTCCATCAACAATTGAACGGCATCTTTAGTAGTTGTACCAATAATTGGGTCACCACCGATTCCGATACAAGTCGATTGACCTAAACCAGCTTTTGTGATTTGATCAACTGCTTCATAAGTCAAAGTACCCGAACGAGAAACGATACCAATTCTACCTGGATTATGAATAAATCCTGGCATAATTCCTACCTTAGCTTCTCCTGGAGTCATAACTCCTGGGCAGTTAGGCCCAACTAAGCGAGTGTTTCTTTGGTCGATATAAGCCTTAGCTTTTACCATATCTTGAACAGGAATACCTTCTGTAATACAAATTACTACACCGATACCTGCATCAGAAGCTTCCATGATTGCATCTGCTGCAAATCTTGGAGGAACGAATATAATAGAAACATCCGCACCAGCTTTTGCTACTGCATCCGCAACTGTATTAAAAACAGGTTTACCTAAATGCTCTTGACCACCTTTACCTGGAGTCACACCACCAACCACGTTAGTGCCGTATTCAATCATCTGACCTGCATGAAAAGTTCCTTCTTTTCCTGTAAAGCCTTGTACGATAATCTTAGAATCTTTGTTTACTAAAACTGACATATTTTACTCGATTGAGGTGTTTTAGAATTTATTTAAAAGAATAAGTTATAATTCAACATAACTCACTTTCATTCCTTACACTTGAATTTGGTGCAAAGGTAAGGTCTTTCTTATAAAAATTGAAATTTTCAGCTACTTACCTTTACATCATTTTATAAAAAAATACTGGATACTAGATTCTGGTTGCTGGATACTTGTTACTGCTACCGCTGTTAATCGCAGCAGCAGTAGCAGAAATTAGCATCTAGAAATCAGCAACTAATCCCTATTTTTTCTTTGGAGTAGCCTTCTTCGTTGTCTTTTTTGCTGTTGTTTTTTTCGCGGCTGGCTTCTTTTTAGCAGCAGCCTTCCTTTTCGGTTTAGCTTTAGGTTTGAAAGCATCTGGAACTTGTGCAACAATCACTTTTTTAATATCCTCCAAAGTCATTGCTCGTGCTTCTTCTTCCGTTACTCGTTTACCATCTGCTTTCTTCGGAAAGTTCAATTTTTTCTTATTCAACTTAATAATTGGTCCCCAACGTGCATTTTCAACGGTAACTTTCTCCGCTTCAAAAATATGAATATAACGATTAGCCTCTTTCTCTTCCTTAGCTGCAATCAATTCATTAATATCTGCTGCCGATAGATTCTGTGGGTCATATCGCTTTGGTATATTAATAAACATCGAATTCCATTTCAAATAAGGACCAAAACGCCCCGAACCTTGCTGAACAGGTTTTTCCTTATATTCAGCGATAGGTGCGTCAGCTTTTCGTTTCTCTTCGATGAGTTCGATAGCTCGCTCCAAACTTACTTCTAATGGATCTTCATCCTTAGGAATAGAAATAAAGGTGTCATCAAATCGAACATAAGGACCAAAACGCCCTTCGTTGATAATGACTTCTTGACTTTCGTATTCACCCAAATTGACTGGTAACTGAAACAAATTCATCGCTTCCTCAAAAGTGATGGTTTCAATAGACATATCATATTTGAGGTTACCATATTTTGGTTTTTCCTCACCGAGTTCCTCTGTTGTACCGATTTGGGCAACCGCACCATTTCGAGACATTCTCACCAAAACGGTTCTTCCTGTCTCTGGATCTTTCCCAAGAATGCGTTCCCCTGATGCTCTTTCACCGTGTTCGAGTGTTTCTTCTACTGTTTTATGAAAAGGAAAATAAAAGTCTTTTAGCATTGCTTGCCACTTTTCTTTCCCGTTTGCTATTTCATCAAACTTAGCTTCTATCCCCGCCGTAAAGCCATAATCCATTACTTCATCAAAATGTTTTGATAAGAAATCAACGACTACTTTACCCAAATCACTAGGAAACAGCTTGTTTTTCTCCGTTCCTGTAATCTCTGTATTAATCACTTTATTGACTTCATTACTCTTCAAAGTCAATACATTATATTTTCTTTCCTTTCCGTCTCGACTTTCTTTGACAACATAACCGCGACCTTTTTCGGTAATTTTACTGATAGTTGGCGCGTAAGTAGAAGGGCGACCGATACCAAGTTCTTCTAGCTTTTTGACCAAACTAGCTTCCGTAAATCTCGACGTTGCTCTAGTAAATCGTTCCGTTGCTATCGTTTCGTTTAGATCCAAAACCTGTCCTGTCCCCAATGGTGGTAACATACCCTTTTGTTCTGGCTCTTCATCTTCGTCTGTCGATTCTAGATAAACTTTTAAGAACCCATCAAACTTGATAACTTCTCCTTTTGCTACAAACTTAGCCCCTGGAATAGTCGAAATACCAATATCTGCTGTTGTTCTTTCGAGCTTTGCTTCTGCCATTTGAGAAGCAATTGCACGCTTCCAAATCAACTCATACAAACGCTGCTGATCTCTATCAGAAGCAGCATTAAGACGTTCCGCATGCGTCGGACGGATGGCTTCGTGCGCTTCTTGCGCCAAATCATCCTTTTTCTTTTTGGTGAATGTTCGAGTTTGAATATAGTGTTTACCATATTCTTTCTCAATAGTATCTGCTATATTTTGAGTAGCCGTAGCACTCAAATTAATCGAGTCGGTTCGCATATAAGAAATATGTCCCGCTTCATAAAGTCTTTGAGCATTTGACATTGTTCTACTCACCGAAAAACCCAATTTTCTACTCGCCTCTTGTTGCAAAGTCGAAGTCGTAAAAGGTGGTGCAGGTTTACGCGTAGCAGGTTTTACTTTGACATCATTAACCGTGTATTGAGCATTTTTACAACTTTCTAAAAAGTCGTTAGCTTCTTTTTCAGCCTTGTATTTCTTTGGAAGCTCAGCTTTGAAGATAATATTCTTCTGCAAATGATTCTTTGCATAAAAGAAAGCTGATACATTATAATAAGGCGATGGCTTGAATTTTTGAATTTCGCGCTCACGATCTACTATTAATTTAACCGCAACCGACTGAACACGTCCTGCCGATAGTCCGCCTCGACTTGCCACTTTGCGCCAAAGCAAACTAGACAACTCAAAACCAACTAGTCTATCTAATACACGACGTGCCTGCTGTGCATCAACCAATCCCATATCTACCGTTCGCGGCGATTGAATGGCTTTTTGCAAAGCAGGTTTTGTAATTTCGCGAAAGACAATTCGCTTCGTTTCCTTTTCATCTAAGCCCAATACTTCGCACAAATGCCACGAAATAGCCTCTCCTTCACGGTCTTCATCCGTTGCGAGCCACACTACTTCTGACTTTTTCATTGCATCTTTCAGTTCCTTGACAATTCGTTTTTTGTCTTCAGAAATGACATAACTTAAATTAAAATTATTTTCAACATCTACCGCAGCATTTCCTTTCGCTAAGTCTCGTATGTGTCCATAACTTGACTTTACCATGAAATCC
>CAKZLT010000758.1 GCA_937127195.1 uncultured Saprospiraceae bacterium | reverse complement strand
CTGCAATAGGTTTTGTTTTTCCGTAACCATGGTATTTGATACGCGTTTCAGAAATACCTTTACTGATTAGGTGTTCTCTAACCATTTTAGAACGCCCATCAGATAATTCATTTGCAAAATCATGGCTACACCAACTATTAGTGTGTCCTCCAACTTCTACAATTAAGTTAGGATGTGCATTCAAGAATTGGAGTACTTTATCTAACTCATTAAAAGAAGCGTCTTTTATTGTTGCTTTATTAGCATCAAAAAAGATATTATTCATCGGAATAATTTGCCCAACTTTCATAGGAACTATTAATACATCTTCTTTTTCTTCTTCAGGTTTAGCTTCTTCAGTGATAGGTTTTTGAGCATACTCTTCTTCTAATTGTGCTCGGATTTTGTCTTCCAGCTCTTGTCTGATTTGTACTTCTAACTCTTTCTTCAAACGATATTCCATTTCTTTACGAAGTTCATCTCTGACTTCTTCTGCCATTTCATCGCGCAAATCTTGTAAGACTTCATCCCTGACTTCTTTTTCTAACTCTTCTCTTAGATTATCTTCAACATCAGATTTAAGTTCATCTCTCAAGTCATCCTTAACATCATCCTTTAGGTCATCACGCAAAGAAGCTTTGACATCATCTTCTAATGATTGTTTTAAGTCATCTTCGACTTTTTGCTTCAAGTCATCCTTCAAATCGATACGGACTTCATCAGCTACTTCATCTCTGATATCACCAATCATTTCTTTTTTTAATTCTGTTTTAACATCATTTCGTAATTCCTCTTTTAGTTTCTCACGAATCTCTTCCTTTAACCTAGCAACCTCCTCTTCTGACACCTGAGGTTTTTCTACAATTGTAGGTTTTACAGGTCTTTCAACTTTTGGAGGTTGCTCAACTTCTGGAGTTGGAGCAAATGGATCTTCAGTTATCTCTTCCTCTGGCTCGTTATTCGCAACAACTACTGGTTCATCTTTAGGAAGTTTACCTTGAAGTTTTAGCATTTTTCGTTTGAGTGCATCCAATTCATCATTATCCTTCGGTGGCTTTGGAGTTCTTGGCGGATTAGATGATGTTCTTTTTTTAGAAATAGCCACATCATTATTCGACTCATCTTTAGGTTCATCCTCTAAATGATTATTATATTTCTTTTTCAAACGCTCTAATCTTGGGTCTTTTTTAGTTTTTTTAGTTTTTTTAGTTTTTTTAGTTTTTTTCTGTGTTTTTGTAGTAGTTGTAACAGTTGTCGTTGTTGTTCTTTTTTTGCGTGTAGGTTCGTTGTATGCGATTGGTTTTTCTTTTGGAGCTTCAGCTTTAGGCTTCGGTTTCTTTTGGTTTGGTTTCCAATCATCCAATTCTTCATTCAAGCGTCTAAGTTTCTCTTGAAGTGCATCAACCTCGTTTTGTAATCTAGAATTAACAGGCTTATCGATAGTAACTAACTCTTCACCACTAAGGTTACCATCCAATTCTTCTTCTTCAACTACAACCGAAATTGGTTCATTATCTACAATCATTACAGGTTCTGGACGAATCTCTTTCGGTAATTTTACTCGAAATAAATCAGATTGACCATAAGACCTAAAGTCTGAAGAGAAATAAGCAAAATCTCCTGATGCAGGAATAGTATAATTATAATCATTGCCTGGAGTATTAATATCATTCCCTAAGTTTTTAGGTTCAGACCAATTCGTCCAAGAATTATCTAATCGCCTACTTATATACATATCCAAACCACCATATCCAGCAAATCCATTACTCGAAAAATAAATAGTTCGATTATCAGCAGCAATGAAAATGTTACTTTCCATACCAACAGAATTAATAGTATTTCCCATGTGTCGAGGCTCAGACCATTCGTTGTCTCTCCCTTTGAATGAAACATATAAGTCTCTATCACCTCTAGTATCATTTCTTTCGACTGCCATCACTAATATATTTCCAGCAGTATTAATGTGGTAACCAGCATACGGACTTTTATTATACATATTCTTAATCTTGAGGCTTTGTGGTTTACCCCATTCTCCATTACGTTTTTTTTGAGCAACAGCTACACCATCTTTCTCCCATTTTTTATAAGCACTAGCTACATATAAACGCTTATTATCAGCACTAACAGCAATTACAAAATTATGCAAATCATTATTGAGAGGGCTTTCCATATTCTTTGCCATACTCCAACTATTATCAGAGTATCTATTAGCAACCCAAATATCGTCTTTATTCTCTTCCCCTATATTCTTAGGGTGAAATTTGCGTGCAAAGTATAAAGTACTTCCATCAGGAGAAATAATAGGTAACCGCTCCGAATATTTAGAATTTACTAACCTTCCGAGGTTTTCTGCGAGTTTAACTGGTTCAGAATAGGTAATGGTATTTACATTGACCTTAATAGGTGTTGCTGTATTGGAAATAGCAATAGCATCAATTTGATTTCGTCCTTTTATAGCGCTAGGCTTAAGAACAACTTTCATTCCTGCCACTTTATAGTCAGTAAAAGTGATTTTTTTAGAAAAAAACTTTGCCATTCCATAAGACGATTTAAAACTCTTTCGTTCAAAGACCTTGTGAGTTTTACCTCTAGTGTCGATTAAATAGACCTTACTAATAGCTCCAGGGTTAAGTGTTTCGACTATTGCAAATTGCTTAACACGCATTGGTATTCCAAATTCAACTTGCACAAACTCATCTCTTGAACCATTTGCATCTTTAGGTGTCCAAGAATAAACACTTTCAGAATAGCCACTCATAGCATTTGGAGGACCTAAAACCTGTTTAGCAGAGTAAAAGTCGTTTTTATACTGTGAAGAAAATCGAACAACTCGGCTAGCCCACTGCACCGTTGGTTGTGCTACTACTTCCGATAATAGGCTAATTGATATAAATATAAATACAAATAGATTTTTCATGATTTTTTTTTAGTTGTTAGAAGATGAGGTGATTTTATCTAACACCTTGAAGGCTGGCTATTCAAGTCAAACGGCTTACCTCTATATAAAGTAACGAAAAAATAGCTCGTTTATGCTATGCTTGATATGATTTTGCTTGATGAATAGAAGTAGAACATAATAATAAGGTGTATATTATAATATATGTAATGCGTTAGGAAAATTGATTTTGTAAAAAAAAGGCTCTAACTCAATGATAGAGGATATTACAATCTAAAAAAGTGAGAGAATAAAATTTTCCTTATGTGAATGGAATTTCTTTTTTATAAAAATGCACCCAAATTAGGGATTTAAAATAAGTTATCTACCTTTGTCATCGCTTTGAAAGCAAAGCT
>CAKZLT010000757.1 GCA_937127195.1 uncultured Saprospiraceae bacterium | reverse complement strand
AACCCACAATGGCAAAAATTGAATTTTAAAAAGTTTTCTTTATTTGAAAATAAGTCGGCTTCACGATATAACTTTGATACAGAATACTTTTTTGATGCTGAAGATATCGAACCGATGGTTACTTATGGCACTAACCCAGGAATGGGTATTAAAGTTTCTGAAAACATACCAGAATTAAACGATGAATTTCTCTTATTTGAAAGTAGTCGAGGCTTATATCTCATTAGGTCTCAGTGTGATTTTATCGAATACGAATACCTTAATAAAATCAAAAACAATAGAATATGTCAGTGGACGAAGTAAAAAAGGATTTGCATAAAATGCTCGCAGAAACTAATGATATTATTATTTTACAACAATTGAGGCAATATTTTAAAGCCTTGACTGATGATACTTATGATTGGTTGGATTAATGAATTACACGCTTCATTTTAATCAGAATCAGTTACTATTCAGCATGGCTGAATGTAATACTATTTAACCACGAATTAAACGAATTTGCATTAATAATTAGCGTAATTAGTGGTTTATAAATCATAATCATTCAGCTTGCTGACCAGTAACTAAAAGCCTATATTCAAGTATTTTTAAATAAAAGGATTAGAAAAAACTATTTTTACACAAAACCAAACCATGAATCAACCATCATTTTTACTATACGGAGCAAACGGCTACACAGGACAACTAATCATACCCAATGCCATCAAAAAAGGGCTTTCCGTTATCTTGGCAGGCAGAACAGAAAGCAAAATCAAACCGCTGGCAGAACAATATAATTTGCCTTATCGTGTATTTGGTTTAGATAATGCTAAGGCAGTTCAAGAGCATATCAAAGATGTCAAAGTCGTTTTGCATTGTGCTGGGCCTTTTGCTTATACGGCAAAGCCAATGATGGAAGCTTGCATAGAAATGGGCGTTCATTATTTGGATATTACGGGCGAAATAGCAGTGTTTGAGCAAGCGCATGATTTTGATGCGGTGGCGAAAGCGAAAGGCGTTATGGTGATGTCAGGAACGGGATTTGATGTTGTTCCAACGGATTGTATGTCCGCTTTTTTAAAAAAACAAATGCCAGATGCAACGCATTTAGAGTTGGCTTTTGCTTATAAAGGTGGTGGAATTTCTCGCGGAACAGCAATTACTTCAATTGAAGGACTGGGCGAAGCGGGTAAAATCAGAAAGAATGGCGTAATTACAGATGTTCCTGTTGCACACAAAATAAAGGAAATCAAATTCGGTGATGAGTTTCGTTCGACAGGCGTAACTATTCCTTGGGGAGATGTTTCTACGGCATTTTATACAACAGGCATTCCGAATATTGAAGTGTTTTTGGGAATGAAAGCATCACAGGTCAAAAATATTAAACGCTCACGAAACCTAGGTTGGTTATTAAAATGGCGTCCGATTAAGAATTTTTTAATCAAAAAAATCAAGCAACGTCCTGCTGGTCCTGATGAAAACAGAAGAGAAACAGGTGTTTCGTTTGTTCGTGGAGAAGTGACAAATAAGGCAGGTAAAAAAATAAGTGCTTACCTAAAAACACCTGAAGGATATAAATTAACCGTTTTCATGGCATTACATATTACTGAAAAAGTATTGAATGATAATTTTAAAACGGGCTTCCAAACGCCTGCTTTGGCTTATGGAGCTGATTTGATATTAGAAATGGATGGAGTAAAACGAAACTTGGAGTAGTTGCGAATGATGAATATACTTAGAAATGCCTGTTTTATTACTCGAATAAAACAGGCGTTAAAATAATAAATTACTTCTGTCTTCTAGCTATTTTCTAAGATAATCAAACTTTAGTGAATCGCAATATTCGTTATCTGCCTCTAAGGTAATCCAGTCCATTGGAGTATCCTTATGTAACAAAGCGATTTTTAATTTTTTTACATCTTCTTCACTTTTGGTATGCGCATAAACAACTAATTGGTTTTCTTTTCCTCTTTTTATTTTGAGTGACAAAACCCTTCTTCTATTCGTTAATTGATGATAGCCAAGTACCTCTTCACCATTAAAAAATACAGAAATAACGTCATTAGGATTGACATTTTCATTCCAAATTGCAATTTTGATGCGTTTGTCATTTACGGTAACCTTTTTACCCAACTTTACAATACGTTGTTTGAAGTATTGAGGAGCTTCCATAGATACGGTTGGCGTTGTAGGTTGAGCTTCAGGAGTAATTTTTTTGGATGGATTGACTAAAGAACTGGTTACTTCAAGTACTTCTTCTTTTTCTCCTCTAGCGGTATTTTCGCCATTTAATAAAATAGAAGTTGGTTTTGGTCGAGGAACTTCTTGAATATCTGCTTGTCCTGCAAATGCCATTGGAGCATCATTTACAGTTTCTGTGTTGATTTTGAAAAGTCCATTTCCTGCTGTTCCAACCCAAATATTATTGCGATGGTCAACCGCTAAAGTGGTAGAATGCTGACTTGTAAAGCCATCTTGCTCATCATAAACGTAAGCCATCCAGTTATTATCCAATCTAGCTAAAAAGTGTCCAGCTAACCAAATATTATTATTTGCATCAACTACCATATCTTCGATTGGACCGTTAGAAAGCTCTTCTGGCAAAATCAATTCTGACCATTCTTTGTTTTTAAATTTCCACATTTGCCCATTTCCAGTAGCTAGAATAGCACCTTTATACTTGATTAAGCAACTAATGTCAGATTTTTTAAGATGCGTTTTCCAACTTTTTCCGTTGAATTCTACGACTCCATTTTCAGTAGCAACCCATTTTGTTCCCTTTTGATCGACCAAAATATCATTGATGCGATTGGATGGCAACTTAGAATTGCCTTCAAAAAAAGACTCATTTTCTTTTTTTGATTTTAACTTGAAATATTTATTTTTTATAATATTAATTAAAAATTAAATTCATAAAAATAAATAAGAGGATAATTTTATGTTAAGCATTAACTATAATTCAGCATCACGTAACGCTGTAAACCAAGTAGGTCAAGCACAAACGGGTATTGCAAAAGCGATGAATGCCCTATCAACCGGTAATCGTATTAACAGTGCTGCTGATGATGTTGCGGGTAGTGCAATGGCATCACGTATGCAAGTGCAGTCTAACTCACTTGATACTGCAGTAACTAACGCTCATATGGGTGTTAATTTGCTCCAAACTATGGATGGTGCAATGAAAGAGACCAATACTCTCCTTCAGCGTATGACTAAACTGACTGAAATGAGTCAGAATGAAGCGTACTCAACTCAAGATCGCGATATGATGAATCAAGAGTTTGGTGCGCTTGTGAATGAATTAGATCGTAACGCGCAATCAGCGAACTACAATGGTATTTCATTAATTAACAATGCAGGCAATACTTCCGCCTCATCTGTATTTGATAAAGATATTTCAAAGGGAATTACCTTTACCGCTAATCACGATACATTATCCTTTGTCATAACGTCGAGAGCAGTACCAGTAGATAAAGCAGCTGCAGATTTAGTAGATAATGCTGATGGTATCGTTAAAGGTAAGGTAGCTACAGCTGAAGGTAAGTTAATTACAGCAAAAGATGAGACTAAAAAAGCAATAAACGCTGCAGCTTTAGATCCAACCGATAAAACAAAAGTAACCGCTGTGACATCCGCTGAAAATAAGGAAGCTCAGGCAACTGCTGACATTATAACAGAAGCAGCAAAA
>CAKZLT010000756.1 GCA_937127195.1 uncultured Saprospiraceae bacterium | reverse complement strand
AGCACCTTATCTTGCCGCGTTTTACAATAGAGTTCTTTGATCTTGTCGGTTTGAGAGAGAGCCTTGTCGAGGAGGTCGAGCTTCTCTAACACCATCATTCCTGTTGGTTGGAGGAGGAAACCAGCTCCCACGGGGAGTAATGCCTCGGCTCGTTCAAAGAGGTGAACTTCATGGCCTTGTTTGGCGAGGAAACAGGCACTTGCTGGGCCAGCGGAGCCACATCCAATAATTGCCACACGCAGAGATGAGTTCATGGATTAGAGTTATAGGTAGCTAGCGGATGAATGAACAGGTGAATCTATCAGATAAATAGAAGAGGTTTCAATTGATCTAATTATTCGATAGATCGACTGACTCCTGCGAGGTAGATGAGTGGGCTAAGAATGCTTGATCCAGACGGGCTATTGTGTATTTTCATCACCATAAATCATGCTATCCTCCAATGAATGAACAAAGTTAAGTAAAAGATGAAGATTGCAATTATGGGATTAGGTCATGTTGGTAAAGCGATCGCTTTTGCAACAGTGATGAGAGGGTTGGGTCATGAAATTAACTTGATCAGCCGTGACGAGAAGAAGGCTCAGGCTGAAGCTCTAGATTTACAGCATGCTGCCGCTATGGGGAGTAACCTTATTAAGGTCTCAGGCGGTGGGGTTGAGCTGGCTCGTGACAGTGATGTAGTGTTATTGTGTGCCTCGGTGCCATTAGCTGATCCTGCTAACCCAGTTCGTCGAGACTTGACGGCGGGGAATGCAAAGTTGTTCTCTGATCAAGCTAAGAAGATCTTAGAGCTCTCCCCTAAGGCTATTTTTGTGGTGGTGAGTAATCAAAGCCCAGCACCTGACCCAAAAGCAATTGCGCCTTATGTTTATGATAATACGCTGGTTCAAGAAGGTAATGAAAATATGCCTTGGCATAAGGATTATCGTTATCACTTAGTTGTTTTGGTATTGGGAGTAGTGTTTAGTTATATTGCTTTCTGGTAGTCAAGAGAAGAGACAAAGGAGACAAAGTTTTTTTCCTTTTTTTCCTTTTTTTCCTTTTGTTTTGATGATTTTTAGTTAAAAAGGGACAAAGAAGATAGGGCTTTTTACCTTTGCTTTCTTTGTCTCTTTTTTATAAAAATACATCAAATGAATTCGTACATATTTACATCAGAAAGGCTTGGTTTTAGAAATTGGGTAGCCGCCGATATTCCTAAAATGGTTAAGATAAATGCAAGTCAAGAAGTGATGCAGCATTTTCCGAGTACGGCTACGGCGCAGCAAACAGCAGATTTTATCAAAAGAATGCAAATTCAATATACAGAAAAAGGATATTGTTATTTTGCGGTAGATAGACTTTCGGATGGTAATTTTATTGGTTTTATTGGATTGTCTTACCAAACTTTTGAGGCGGATTTTACGCCTTGTGTAGATGTTGGTTGGCGATTGGATTCAGCATATTGGGGCAACGGTTATGCTACGGAAGGCGCACGGGCTTCCTTGAAATATGGGTTTGATTTTTTAAAAATAAAAAATATAAAAGCACTCTGTCCTGTGGTAAATTTGCCTTCTGAAAATGTAATGAAGAAGATAGGAATGCAGAAACTGAACCATTTCAAGCATTCAAAACTGGGAGATTTTCCTGTATTAGAGGAGTGTGTTTTGTATGAAATTGAGGAAAAATAGATGATTTGACATCAAATAAAATGGTGTCGATTATCAAAAACCGACACCATTTTTTTTCTATGCAACTGTAAAAGAGGCATTTCCTAAATGCTCTACTGAAGTAGAAACCGCTTGCCCAGCTTTAAGATAAACTGCCGAAGTTGCTGCTCCAGCCATGATAACAGAACCTACGGGTAGGACTTGACCGTACTTTTCTCCTAGACGCGCTGCGGCTATCACAGACTCCCACGGATTGCTCAAAATAGCTGCGGATGAACCGCTTTGTACCGTTTCACCATCAACGATTAATTCCATTTTTAAGTTATCTAAAGCCGTATCAACGCTATGCCAATCACCAATGACCAAAGCTGCCGAAGAGCAATTATCTGCAATTACATCTTCTAGCGAAAACTTAAAATTCTGATAACGCGAGTCAATCACTTCTATCGCAGCAGCTACGCCATCAATGTAATCTTTGACTTCTTCCATTGTAATTGCTCGGTCGATTTGACGTTTGACACGAAAGCAAATTTCTGGCTCGGCACGCGGGTGTATGAATTCCGAAAATGGTAACTCTCCATTTTGTTCAAGCTGCATTTTGTTGGTCAATCGCCCCCAAATGAGGTCATGAACGCCCATTTGCTCCATTTTTGCTTTACTGGTGAAGCCCATTTTTACACCAATAAAACTTTCCCCACGCTCATATCTACGCTCCAAAGAGGCTTTTTGAATGGCATAAGCTGTATCCACATCAAAAGGTGTACTATGAGTTAGTTGTGCGACAGCTTGTGCATTTTTGGCTGCTGTATCTATTTTTTCTGCTAGTAGTTGAATATTCATTTTATTATTTTTTTGTAAAAATAGAAAGAAGCATCATTTTATTATAAATAGTGAAGCAAAATTAACTGTATATTTAATTTTGTAACCAAAACAATGACTTTTATAAACTCAAATAAAATGAAAAAAAGAGAAATTGCGATTTCAGATATTCATGGGTGTTTATTGACGTTCAAATGCCTTTTAGAAGAAAAAATACAATTGACTAGTGCGGATGCTTTGTATTTACTTGGTGATTGTATTGACCGAGGCCCTGACTCCAAAGGAGTAATAGATTATATTTTGAAGCTGCAAAAAGATGGTTTTGAGGTGCATTGCCTACGAGGGAATCACGAACAAATGTTGTTAGATGCCTTGAAAAGCGAATTTCATGAAGATAGATTTATGATGTATGGAGGTAAAGAAACAATGGAAAGTTATAATTGTACCATTCGAGAATTTCAAAATCATCCGCATGTAGATTTTTATAAAAATCTGCGTTATTATATTGAATTAGATAATTATTATTTGGTTCATGCAGGATTTGATTTTAGAGAAAGTGGTGCTTTTTATAGAATTGAACCAATGCTTTGGATTAGAGATTGGTATTCTAGTATTGATAAAGACCAATTGAATGGTAAAATTATAGTACATGGTCATACGCCACAACGAAAATCTCTTATTGAAGGAATGAAAGAAGTAATGTCTAAAATGCAAGTCATCAATATTGATGCAGGGTGTTATCATTATAAAAAACTGTGTGCTTTGGATTTAACCAATCAAGAGTTGTATTTTCAGGATTGCTTGGATGAAGTGAGTTATTAGTTTTGTATTCTACATATAGCTCTGTTTCGATATTTAAACCGTGTTGACTTTTGAAATCGACACGGTTTAACTTGCCAAAGGTTTCTAGCTTATTGCATTATTTTAAATTTGTTCTTACCCATTTTTCAATAGAAAAACGCCTTAAATGCTGTTTTTTTATTGGTGTGCCTTCGGCTGAAATATATCCATTGAGAGCGTTAGTGAAGCAAATTCCTTCCATTTGTCCGCGCCAAAAAAATCTTCCTAACTCTATTCTACGTCGATTTCCAGTAAAAAAATCTTCACCTTCGTAGTCCCAAAGTATCCACATAAAGAGCTTTCCTGGTGTATATCCTAATAAAACGACGTGTCCATCTTGAATGTCGGCTGCTGTAATTTGCCCTCTTACATCCAATGAGTCTTGCAATTTTGCCGCATGATTACCAACTTCATTCGGAACGGTGTAATGATAGGTTTTTGCATTATCGCGGTTTTTGGTAAATAAATGAAACTGATTTTTATAATAAAAAAAACCTTCACAATCAAAATGATGTATTTTTTTATGATTAAAATCTTTCTGTTCTGGGTAATAGAAGGTTAATTTTTGAGCGATAACCGATTGGCTATCTATACTTATATTAATATCAGATTTTTTGACGGTATAAATACTTAAATCCTTTCGATAACCGCGATTGTTTCCCATATCGCCTATATATATGTGGTTGTCATCATGCGAAAGTTCTTCCCAATCAATATTTACGGCATTAGAAATGCTAACGATTTGAGTTACTTTGCCCGTTTCAGGACTGGTTTTGTATAAAGCAGGTTCGCCGCCACTGTCATTAATTGTCCAGACTCCATTATTCCAGACAAAAAGTCCAGAGGTTTCATTGACTTGTTCGTCTAATTTAGTTGTACGTTTGAAGCGTTTTTTAGTTTTTTTGTATTGACAAGACGCGTTAATGTTGTAATTAGTCGCTTGATTATCAGCACATTTCTTTTGAGCGGTTAACGTATTGGCAATTATTAAAAATGAGAATAAGGTCAGATATAGTTTCATTGCGTTGTTTTGTAATGTATATTTTGAATGTTCTCTTTTCCTAAAATAAGAGAGAAATGGACAAAAGACCAAATTTGGATAAAAATATTTCAATAAAGGATTTTCAAGAGTTTTATTGGTTGAAGGAGGAATTAGTGATTTTTTGTAGAAAAGAAGGATTACGGACAGGAGGAAGTAAGATTGAAATCACCGAAAGAATTAGTTATTTCTTGAAAACAAGAGAAAAGAAACCGCCCATTTTAAAAACAAAAATAAAAACAACCTCTAAATTTGACTGGAATAATGCAAAACTTTCACTCGAAACGGTCATAACAGATAATTTATAAGAATACTGAAAATGTAAGGAAATTCTTCGAGATTCAAATTGGGCAGCCATTCAAATTTAATGTTCAATTCATGAAATGGATGAAACTAAATCATGGCAAAACACTGGAAGATGCATTGGAAGAATGGAGTAGAATTAAAATTGAGAAAAAGAATATTAAAGTCAAAAATATAGAACCTCAATTTGAATATAATACCTACCTGAGAGATTTTATGGCTGACAACCCTAATTTGAAGAGAGATTTAGGTATTAAGTTATGGAAAATAAAAAGGTCTATCAGAGGAAATAACAGATATGAAAAAGCGGATTTGATTTTTTTAACAGAAAAATTTCTGATTATAACGAATTGCAGTGACGCACCTAAAGGCGCTTATACTCTTTTAATCACAAAATTGCTACAAA
>CAKZLT010000755.1 GCA_937127195.1 uncultured Saprospiraceae bacterium | reverse complement strand
GCCTAATGCAGATACTATTTATCCTTATAATGGTGCGAATTATTTTTCGAGAAGAGAAGTATCCGCAGATTTGGAGCTTTTTGAGAGTGATGGCACGAAAGTTTTTGGAGATAGAATTGGCTTAAAACTCTTTGGAGGAATGAGTCGGACTTTTGAGCAAAAGTCATTCGCGGTAGCTGTCAGAGAAGTTTATGGTGGCGAAAGACGTATTCATCACCGCGTTTTTCCTAATCAAAAACAAAAATCTTACAAGCATTTAGTCATTAGAAATGCAGGAAGTGATTGTGAAAAAGGACACTTTAGAGATGCAATGATTACGAGTCTTTTGGATGGAATTGTAGATATTGAAAAACAATCTTCTCGACCAGCTATATTATATGTTAATGGCGAATATTGGGGTATTTATTTTATTCGAGACAAAGTTAACCGTCATTTTATAGAGTATTCGACGGAAGTTGATGATGATAGTTTGGATTTGGTAGAGCATCAAGACCGACTAAAAGCAGGGAGTATTGGTCACTATAATTCAATGTTGCAGTATATGCGAAATAATGATTTGTCAGAGACAGAACATTATAATTATATACAGACACAGATGGATGTTGATAATTTTATGGCTTTACAAATTACTCAGATTTACATTGATAATCATGACGCAGGTGGAAATATTAAATTTTGGCGACCTCAAACACCAAACGGAAAATGGCGTTGGGTGTTGTATGATACGGATTGGGGATTTGGGTTGCAGGATGAGTTAGCATTCAAATCAAATTCGTTAGAAATGCATACTGAAGCCAATGGTCCAACTTGGCCTAATCCGCCATGGAGTACATTTATTTTGAGGCATTTATTAAAAAATAAAAGTTTTGAGAAGAATTTTATTAACCATTTCTCTGATTATATGAATGTGGTGTTTGAACCGAATCGAGTGATTGAAAGAATTGATTCTTTTAAACAAATATTAATACCAGAATATGATAGACACGCCCAAAAATGGAGGTATGATAAGCGAATTTGGATAAAACATATTGCTCGAATGAAAACGTTTGCGAATAAACGACCAGCGTTTATGCGTCGTTTTTTGCAAGAGAAATTTGATATTGGAAAAGCTAACGATTTGACTTTAAATGTAACGACCGGAGGCTTGGTCAAAGTCAATCAAAATATAGAAATTACTAATCAATTGAAAGGTAAATATTTTGAGAAGATACCTATTAGTTTAGAAGCTATCCCGAGTTATGGATTCCAATTTTCGCATTGGGAATTACCTTCTGGTCAGTCGCGAGAGATTGCTATTACTTATACTTTATCAGAAGCACAAAATGGTATTAAAGCTGTTTTTAAGCGTTCAAATCATCAGCTTGATGGTCAAATTGTGATTAATGAGATTGCTCCAAATAACAAAAAATCAGGCGATTGGCTAGAGTTATATAATAGGTCTAATGAGAGAGTAGTCTTGAATAAGTGGGTTATTAGAGATGCAAAACGCAGTTTTATAATCAAAAACGGTATCATCTTGCCTAAGGGATATTTAGTATTATGTGAAGACTCTACTGCTTTTAGAGCGTTTTTTCCTGATGCTCAAAATGTAATTGGAAATTTACCTTTTGGGATTAGTAAAAAGAAAGAATTACTTCGATTATTTGCCAGTAATGGTGCGTTAATAGATAGTGTTTCGTATGAAATAGAACCATTAGATTCTGCTTTTGTATTGAGTTTGCCGCATCCGAGTATGGATAATGATAACGAAAAAAGCTGGAATATAATTACAGGGTATGGCTCGCCTAGCCGTTTGAATGCTGGGTATAAGGAGACTTTGGCAACAATAGAACGCGAAAAATGGATGAAAATTGGTGGAGTTAGTGGGGTAGTTTTATTGCTTTTGTTTTTAGGTGTTCGCTTTTTTTATAAAAAGAAAACGGAATAAGAAGTAAAATGATTTAAGAAAGTAAGAAATCAATAATATTGTAAATAGATGTCGATTATTCAATTGTCTAGCCTATTTGAATTGACTTTAGTGGATTGGTTGCTAGCTTTTTTAGCTGCCATGTTGGTCGGAATGTCAAAATCGGGTTTCAAAGGACTAGGTGTCATTATCGTGACGACCTTTGCATTGGTATTTGGGGCGAAATCCTCAACAGGATTAATATTGCCAATTTTGATAGTAGGAGATATTATTGCGGTGATTTATTACACAAGACACACGCAATGGAAATACCTGTTACAAATGCTTCCTGCCATGATTGTTGGTGTATTGATTGGTGTTAAAGTTGGGGAAGATTTGGACGAATCTACTTTCAAACAGGGAATGGCAGTTATTATATTGTTAAGTGTCGGAATGATGTGGTGGTGGGATAGACGAAATTCTAAAAAAGTGCCGACACATTGGCTTTTTGGGACGTTGATGGGCTTAGGTGCAGGATTTACAACGATGGTTGGAAACTTAGCAGGAGCATTTTCAAATATCTATTTTTTAGCAATGCGATTACCCAAAAATCAATTTATCGGAACGGCTGCTTGGCTATTTTTTATTATAAATCTATTCAAATTACCCTTTCATATTTATACTTGGAAAACGATTGATATTCAAACTATTTCTGTTAATCTGTGGTTACTTTCTGCCGTTTTTTTAGGGTTCGTTTTAGGTTTACAGATAGTCAAGCGCATCGAAAATAATCAGTATCGGAAGTTCATATTGATTGTAACGGCTATTGGGGCGTTAACGATTTTTTTTAAATAAAATCTTAAAAACCAACCGTTTGAAATTGGTTGGTTTGAAAGTTGTCACCTAGCGCATTATAGTATTCTTGACCAAAATGGTTTTTGAAAGATTCTAATCCTTTTTCTGTGAAATATGGTAAAATCAAACTCCAAACCAATTTATCCCAACGAGTTTTATCATTTGATTTTCGATAAATTTGGGAAGAAAGCCAGTAAAAATTGACCATCCAAATCATCTCGCACATATTCCGATAAGAGCCAGAAATACGCTCTGGCTGCATATTGCCAACCTGTATCGAAAAGGCAATAGTTGACATTTGACGCTTTAACAAATCCTCTTTCATTCGTTGGATTTGCTCAATAATCATGGGGTGACTAATCACTTTAACATCCTGAAAAATAAAAGAATATTCTTCCTGCAATTCTAAATAAACCTTAGTCACTTCATTCGTACTTCCCCAAGAAGGAAATTGCATTGCTCTACCAATATTAGCTTCATATTTTGCCCACATTTCTTCTGCTAAGGCTTCTAGTAGTGCTTCTTTATCTTTAAAATAATAAGTCAAATTGCCTCGACTGATACCTACTTTTTGAGCCAGAAGATTCAAAGTAGGTGCGCGAAACCCTTCACTAAGGAATAATTTCTTGCTAGCAATTAATATTTTTTCTTTTGTACTCAAATTATTTGTGATTGACTTTTTTATAAAAAATAAACCTATTACAACACTTTAAATGAAGGTTTTAGGCTAGTTTTTTAAACTATCTTAGTTGGTTTTATAGCACAAAGATATAAAGAATAGCGAATAAAAATATTATTTTAGTCACTTTCGCTATTTTTATTTATATAATGGCTATTTTGTTTTATATTTGCGACTATATAAATAGCAAAACTGATAGTGCTTTTCATAAAAAGTAATTCATCATACACTCTATAACTTAGCTAATGAATTATCAAGTAAACATCGACGATAGTACTTTTGAATTGAACACAGAGCAATTAAGCAATTTTGATTTAGTTCAGAATGGAGAAATGCTTCATGTATTGCAGAATAATAAGGCTTTTAATGTCAAAGTCATTGCTCATAATTTCAACGAAAAGACGTTGACTTTAGAGGTTAATGGTAATAAATATGATGTCAATATTGAAGATGAATATGATATTTTGGTCAAAAAAATGGGACTTTCTGCTAATGTTGTTCAAAAAATGACAAACGTAAAAGCACCAATGCCAGGATTAGTTGTTGAAGTTTTAGTAGAACCAGGTCAGGCTATCGAAAAAGGTTCTCAACTATTGATATTAGAAGCCATGAAAATGGAAAATGTCCTAAAAGCCGAAGGCGAAGGTGTTGTCAAATCTATTGAAGTAATCAAAGGCGCAGCCGTAGATAAAGGACAAATTTTAATTGAAATGGAATAATCGTAGGGAAAACGCACGCGTTTTCCTCTTGCAATACCAATAAATATTATAAAATATGTTTCCAGAGTTTAAACGAGTTTCAAAAAAAGAGTGGTTAGAAAAAGTAACCAAAGACCTAAAAGGAAAAAAATCAATTGATAGCTTCAATTGGGAATTCGATGGAATGGAATTTACGCCTTTTTATCATGGCGATGATATTAATGGGGGCGATGACGGCGAGGAAAAGGTGTATCTTTGCCCTACGGTAACGAACGGAAAAACACAAAATACTTGGGAAATTGGCGAACGCATTATTGTTTCTGATTATAAAGCAGCCAATCAACAAGCATTAGAAGTATTACAAAAAGGCGCAAATGCTTTATTATTCATTTTAAATGAAAATCCAGCCTTAGATAATTTGAATATTTTACTAAATGATATTCAATTAGAATGGATTTCTACGCACTTCAATATTGATGTTTTTGACAATTTTATAAAAATTATCCAATCTAAAAAGCAAAATCCTGCGGAAATCAATTGTTCATTTCCATTGAATGATATTTCAAAATTAGAAGATTATACTAATCAACTTCCAAAAGGAAAATTCCTGTCCGTTAATGTCATCAATACTGAAAACGCATTAACTAATGCGATAAAAAAAGGAAACGAATTACTAGAAAATATCAACGAAGCAGGTTTAGATATTTCAAAATATCATTCGCAAATACAGTTTTCAATTAGTGTAGATGATAATTATTTCGGTAGCATTGCTAAAATTAGGGCGTTAAAAATTTTGTGGTCACAGGTTTTAATAGCGTGGGGCATTGTAGAGACACTGCACTGCAACGTCTCTACGCACATCATCACAGAAACAAATGATGAAAATTACAACAAAATAAAAGCAACAACACAAGCTATGTCAGCCGTAATCGGTGGTGCAGATAGATTATATATTTATCCATCGGATGCTAATCAAACAGAAAACGGAACATCATTTTCAAGAAGAATTAGCTTGAATGTTCATCACTTAATGGAACAAGAAAGTTATTTGGATAGAGTAATTGACCCAAGTGCGGGAAGTTATTTTATCGAAGAATTGACAAATAGAATTGCTGAAAAGGCTTGGAAAGGTTTTGTGATTGGTGATTAGGTACTTGGTATTAGGTATTAGTTAATTGCCCTCATATTTATGATTAAAGTTTGATAGTATGAAACCAAAAGCATTTACAGATTTAGACCTTTATAAAGAAGCTAGAAAATTAAGAAAATCAGTTCGAAACCTTGTTAATAGTAATTTTCCAAAAGAAGAAAAATACAGATTAACTGACCAAATCATAAGGTCTTCAAGGTCAGTTACAGCAAATATAGCCGAAGGAAATGGACGATTTTATTATTTAGAAAATATTAAGTTTTGTAGAATTGCTAGAGGTTCATTAGAAGAAACTTTGGAGCATTTGATAACAGCTTATGATGAAAAATATATAACGATTGAGATTTTAAAAGAAATGAAACAACAACATGAAATTTGTATGAGATTAATCAATGGTTATATGAATTATTTAAAGAAAAGCAAAAAAGGAGAAATGTAAATTGGTATTAGATATCTGGTATTAGGCGTTCTGCCCGATACCAAATACCAAATACCCAATACCAAAAAAAATACATGAAAAAGATATTAATAGCCAATAGAGGAGAAATAGCCCTAAGAGTAATGCGAAGCGCAAAAAAAATGGGCATCAAAACCGTAGCTGTTTACTCAGAAGCAGACAGAAACGCCATGCACGTTCGATTTGCGGATGAAGCTGTT
>CAKZLT010000754.1 GCA_937127195.1 uncultured Saprospiraceae bacterium | reverse complement strand
TAACTACGGCTATGCAAAGAAATTTTGCCTCGTTCTCGAAAAATTTTATTAAAAAAATTACTCGACACTATTAACTTGACTGACTACTAAGAAGTGAAAATAATATGGAAAATAAAGCAATCAAAGTTTTAATTGCCGACGATGAGCCAGACATTTTGGAGTTTATTCAATTTAACTTAGAAAGAAATGGCTTTGAAGTAAGTACCGCAAAAGACGGAAAAGAGGCACTAGAAAAAGCTAAGAAAATAAAGCCAGACTTGATTATTTTGGATGTAATGATGCCAAAGTTAGATGGTGTAGAAGTTTGCAGAGAACTTCGTACATTACCCGAATTTAATGAGACTATTATCACTTTCTTGACTGCTCGTAATGAAGATTATACGCAGATCGCAGGCTTAGATGTTGGTGGAGATGATTATATAACTAAGCCGATTCGACCGAGGGTTTTGGTTAGTAGGTTGAACGCTTTGCTTCGACGTAACCGTCAGGCAGCTTCTGATGAGTCCGCTAATATTATCAAAATTGGAGACTTGGTTATTGATAAAGAAAAGGTGTTGGTGTATCGAAATGAAGATACGATTGTATTGGCAAAAAAAGAGTTTGAATTATTGTGTTTGCTGGTTTCAAAGCCAGGGAAAGTTTTCACACGCGAAGAAATTTTTAGTAAAGTTTGGGGCGCAGATGTTATTGTCGGTAATCGCACAATTGATGTTCATATCCGTAAATTGCGCGAAAAAGTAGGAAGTGAATACATTAAAACGATTAAAGGAATTGGGTATAAGTTTCAATTTTAGCTTTGCAGTCAATCAATATTTCCTACTCCCTTATCTTAAAAGTTGAGCTAATATCTATTATGAACTCATGTTTTCTATAATTTTACTAAAATAAAAGGCAATGAGAATGAAAAATCCAACGCCCAGACAGTTGGCTTTATATGTAGCGTTAATCATTGCTGCGGTAAATTTTTTGGTGCTGATTTTCACCAAATTAATTTTTGGGAACTTTTCGTGGCTATCCCTTTTTGTCATTGTTGTATTGGTTTTTATTACAGGGTATTATTTATTTTCTTATGCTTTAACTCGTTTTATTTATAGAAAAATAAAGGTTATTTATAAAGCTATTCATCGGCTCAAGCGACCAAGTAACGGGAATGGAAACACAATTGATTTGAGAAATCATATCATAGATGATGTTGAAAAAGAAGTATTAGATTGGGCAAAGAGCCAAAAAAAGGAGATCGATAACCTTAAAGAAATGGAAGCTTATCGAAGGAATTTTTTGGGGAATATTTCTCATGAACTCAAAACACCTATTTTCAATATTCAAGGCTATCTATATACCTTGCTAGATGGTGATATTGATGACCCAGAATTACTAAAGAAATACATCAATCGTTCGGTTTCTAATGCTGAAAGATTAAATACAATCGTTCAAGACCTTGAGCGTATTGCAAGTTTAGAATCTGGCGAATTATCTATGGATTTTCAACGATTCGATATTCAAGTATTGACTAGAGAAGTCTTTGATGACCTAGAGATTAAAGCCAAAAAACGTGGCATAAAATTGCACTTCAAGGAAGGAAGCGACCGGCCTTATTATGTAAAAGGAGATAGAGAAGCAATTAGACAAGTCATTACTAATTTGGTTTCTAATTCGATTAAATATGGTTCGGATGATGGATACACTAAGGCTGGGTTTTATGATATGGAAAACCAAGTTTTGGTAGAAATGACGGATAATGGTATCGGAATTACGGAAGAACATTTGCCACATCTTTTTGAGCGATTTTATCGAGTTGACAAGGGACGCTCTCGCGATCAAGGTGGCACAGGACTAGGGCTTTCGATTGTCAAACATATCATAGAAGCACACGACCAAACCATCAATGTACGTAGTCGCGAAAACGCTGGTTCTACTTTTGGTTTTACACTCACGAAAGCTTAATTTTTTTGTAAATGAAAAATGAAAATAGAGAATTGAAAACGCCAACAAAAGCATTTTCAATTCTCTATTTTTAATTATTTCGCTCTATCCATTCGTACAATTTTAGGTGTAAATGTGCCTAAAATGTCAACCAAATCCGTTTGAGCAGCCATCACTTTATGAATATCCTTATAAGCCATTGGAGATTCGTCGATTGCGCCACCAATCAATTTTACGCTGTTTTTTCTCAATTCTTTGCGCATTTGACTACCTGTAAAACTATTCTTAGCTTGACTTCGCGACATTGCTCGACCAGCTCCATGAGAAGCTGAATTGAATGACTTTGGATTACCTTTTCCTCTAACAATAAAGCCTGGCGCAGTCATAGAACCAGGAATAATTCCTAATTCTCCAAGATTGGCAGGTGTTGCACCTTTTCGGTGAACGATAACCTGTTGACCATTTTCTAGTCGCTGTTTCCAAGCAAAATTATGATGATTTTCGACCATAGCAATTGGCGATTCTCCAAGTACTTTAGCCATTCTTCGATGGATTTGATGATGACAAGCCGAAGCATAATCACCAGCCAAATTCATAGCCAACCAATATTCCATACCTGCTTCGCTATCCAAACCCAACCAAGCCAAATGTTGAGCCTGTCGAGGCAAAAAACATTTTTGGCGGGCTATTTTAGTATAATTAGATGCTATATTTGCACCCAATCCGCGAGAGCCAGAATGAGACAAAAGCCCCAAATATTGCTTAGTGACCAATTGTAAATCATTATCAGGTTCGGTGATTTCTACAATCCCAAACTCTACGAAATGATTACCAGAACCAGAACTGCCGAGTTGCTTATAAGCTTTGTCTTTGAATTTTTTTAGAAATTGAATTTCTCTAAATTCTTTTCTATCCAAAACAGGTGTATCCATGATTGGTTTATCAAAAACCTTTTCACCAAAACGCGTATGTTCTTTAATCGCCTCAGTGAGTTGATAACGTTCGCGATTGATAAAATCGGCACTGATGTCAAAGACCGATAAACACATCCGACAGCCAATATCCATTCCGACAGCATACGGGATAACGGCATTTTTAGCCGCCAAAACGCCGCCAATCGGCAATCCATAGCCATAATGAGCATCAGGCATCAATGCGCCACCAACTGTAATTGGTAACTTCATCGCAACTTCCATTTGCTGTTTGGCGTTGCTGCTGATGTTTTTTCTACCAAATACTTCGTAAGCAACAGCGTTTTCCAACAAAGTCATTTCTTGTATTAATGCCGTTTCTTCTTCCGTTTCGTATAAGTCATTGACTACCGTTGACCAATTTGGGTCGGTTTTGAATTCGTCTGGAAAATCGACAACTCGCTTCAAAATATTCAAAGCGGTTGTTTTATTGATACGTTTATAATGTTTATTCAGAATATTAATTGCTAATCCAATCGCCTTACTTTTACGTGGAAAACCTATATTTTCTAAATCTTTACTTCTTAACTTTAATTTACCCATTAAATTTTTGGTTGAGTAGCATAAACATACCTGTCCTCCTTGAATGATTTTTATAGAAATCATTCATAGGTAAGAACGCCTGTACTACTTTTATAAAAAAGGAATTATTTAATTTGAAATGAACTGCTTTTTTTAAAAAAAAGACTAAAAGATGATTAGAAGACTACTAATAAAAGTGCTTCTTTTCTCTTAGCCTGCCTGTGGTAGGCGGTCTTTTAATCTCTTTTTTGAATAGTTACAAAAAAGCAGGCTAAAGCACAATGAAAAGTGCTGCGATTGGATATGTAATTAAAGTTCTCATAGTAAAAAGGTTTTTATGATGAGCAATAAAGTTTAATGGGGTGTATAACAAATTGTCGGAACAGTAGAAAAAACATTTGCGAAATCTTGGAGATTTGGCAAATGGGCTGTGTGAAACAGATTTGC
>CAKZLT010000753.1 GCA_937127195.1 uncultured Saprospiraceae bacterium | reverse complement strand
ATTTGATAAAAAATGAAGCTCAGGGAAGTCAAGACAGGCAAATATTGCCCATAGATGATGAAGTAAGAACCATTCGATTTAGTCCAAATGGTAACTTACTGCTTTCAGGTACGATTGACGGTAGAGTTTTCGGATGGGAATATAATACTAGAAATTCGAGATATGAAGAGTTTGATTTTTTCGAGGATGGTAGTCCTTTTGCGCCAGTCGATGAAGAAACAAGCTATACAGCCGAAAATGCTATTTTATCAATTGCTTTTGCATCACATCCGAGCGACCCTAATAATTATTATTTATCAATTTGTACAAAAAAAGGCTATTATATCTATCAAATTGACCAATACGGTCGATTGATTGGAGAAATACAGCATGAAGATAAAGCTATTCGTTATTGTATGTTTAGTCATCATGGAAAATATTTTACAGTAGTAACCTCATCGGGTGCAGAAGTGATGAAGTATGATTTGAAAGGTGATAATTCAAAAAGATGGAAATTCCATAAAAAAATTAAATTAGCTAATGCCACCGAAGCAAGTTTTAGTTTTAATGAAAAATTAATTGCCGTTGGTAATAAAAAAGGATTCATCAACTTGTATGATTTAGAAAACGATAAACCAATGTTGGTTAAATCTGTTCATAAAGGGACAATTACAGCTTTAAAGTTTTCACCTGACAATAGTAAATTAATTACTTCTAGCTTAGACCATACCGTCAAATTATTTGATATTAACCGTTATAGAAAAGACAGAAATCAAGTTGAACCTATTACTTTACTCGGGTCTTCTAATTGGATTTGGGATATAAGTTTTAGTAAAGATGAAAAATACATCTATGCCATTTCTCAAGATAAAACGATTAGAAAATGGCCTACGGATATTGGAGAGTTATTTAAAAATATAGAAAAAGCGAAGAAAGATAAATTATATATGCTTCCGCGAAAGCGAAGTTCTAATTAAGTACGTGAGCAGAAGTAATGACGTAATTAATATGGTTCTTTGAAGTTTCTGGTTTCTAGATGCTGGTTTCTGCTACCGCTGTTTTGATTAACAGCGGTAGCAGAAACCAGAATCTAGAAACTTGAAAGAACCAATAGAAAATATACGTGGATTACTTTCTAGATACGTTTTTTTATAAAAAAGTATCTTTTCCTAAAAAATCGCCCTAATAATTAAGTTTAAGTCATTTTTTTTAAAAAAAACATTTAAAATAAAATGCAAAAATCTATCACAAACAATTACACAAAAACGATTATATTACTTTTTCATAAAGATTATAACTGTCACAAATAACCCATTCAATGCTTTAACCGAATTTAAACACTAAAATATTATTCTTTTATTTGACAAAAGTAGCACTTTAGCACCTAAAAACAATCTAGTGACATACTTATTTTTACAATACATCAAATAAACCCTTTTAAAAACAAAACAAATCACATAACTGTGATTTTCCACCAAAAAGAATGTCACAAACTTATTTCTTTTAGTGCATTTCCTAATTCATATATCCTCATATTGTAAATGTAATCAAAAGGGAAAAACAAAAATCATGAATAAACAAACACAAACAGTTTTTACAAACAAGTAAACAAGATTTTTTTTGAGGTAATGTAGTTTTGTCAGTAATTTGTTATGGATGTCGGTAGATACAATGCTACCGACTCTTTTTTTTTCTAGACTAAATTTTCCACTTTTGCTCACGTACTTAAAAAGCGTGTATGAATTTCAGAATTCATACACGCTTTTTAAGTTATTGGGTTGTAATTCAGTTTTTCGTTTATGATAAAAAAACTGAATTATACCCGTTTATTTTAAAATAAGTCAATTGAATTTTAATCATTATTTGCCTTAATCAAGGTAACATTACCTTTTTTAACAATAATCCTATTATCCAACTCACAATACGCTTCTACATAATAAACATAAACGCCCGTAGAAACAACTTGCCCATTGTAAGTACCATCCCAACCTACACTTAAGTTGTCTGATTGAAATACTAATTCTCCATTTCTTGCAAATACTTTGAATGTCTCCAAACGATTCAAACTACTTCCTCGAACATAAAGTATATCATTCAAACCATCACCGTCAGGTGTGAAAGCATTCGGCATAACGATTAAGTCTGAACCACAACCTTCTATCAAATTCATTGTAATAGAATCCATTGCAGTACAACCATTCAAATCTGTTGCACTCACCACATATTGCAAACCATCCGTATTTCCTTGAACCGTCGGATTAGGGCAATTCACACAAGAAATATCAATATTTGGAGTCCATTGATAAGAAAAAGTAGGATTCTCTTCAACAATCAACCCTATGTCTGCGCTTTGTCCCGAAAATATTTGTTGAACAGGCGAACCTTCTATATTCGGAATTGGATTAACTTCAACTGTAACTGTTGCCGTAGCTGACGGACAATTCGGAATAGAAGCGGTAACGGTATAAGTCTGTGGTTCGGTTGTATTAACAATTGGATTTTGGACATTCGGGTCACTTAATCCCGTTGCAGGCGACCAAGTATAGCTTTGAGCGAATCCATTTATCTGCAATTGAACGCTTTCGCCTTCACATACTTCAAAAGAATTATCATCAACCGTAGCAGAATTAACTACAAAAATAGTCGTCGTATCTGTCAAAATACAAGCATCTGTACCAACAGATAAAATATATTCCGTAGTAGCTGTTGGTGATGCAATTGGGTTCAGAATAGTAGCATCTGTCAAAGAAACACCATTACTCCAATTGATTAAACCGACTCCCGTTCCGTTTAATTGAATAGAACCATTTGTACAAATAGTCGCATCATCACCTGCATTCACAGAGTTTTTCAGAATAACATTAATCGTTATAGTATCTCTAATCACACAACCATTTCCTGTTGTTACACTAACTACATAATCAGTTGTAGAATCTGGAGAAGCCACAGGATTATCACAAAATACGCAACTCAACCCTTCAAAAGGTGTCCATGAAGCATTAGAGCCTAATGTTGTTTGCAATTGTGCGGTATCACCTTCACAGATTGTTCTATCCATTCCAACAATATTTGCGGCATCATCAATAACTGTTACTGTAATTGAATCATGAGATTGACAACCGCCTTGACCTGTTAAGGTAACAGGATAAGTCGTCGTCGTTAGAGGTGAAGCAAATGGATTACTACAACCTACGTAGCAACTCAAACCTGCTCTATTTCCATCCCATTCATAATCCAAAACGCTATTTCCACCTGATACAGTCAATTGTATCACATCACCTTCACAGAGTGTTGTGTCATTACTGACACTAATCACAGGCGTTGAAAATTGTGATAAAGTAACATAAACAGAATCTACATCAACACAGCCTTCTGGCGATGTCACCGTCAATACATAGTTCGTAGAAGAATCTATTGTAACCGTCGGATTAGGGCAATTCACACAAGAAACCGCCGAACTAGGCGACCATTGATAAGTACCATTTCCAGAAGCAGAAAGCGTTGCAATCTCACCACGACAAACTAAAAAGTCTGCGCCTGCATCTGCCACAGGTGTTGGATTGATAATTAAATCATTCAAAGTTGTATCGCTACAACCAAAGTCTGAAGTCGCTATCAGTTGAATTGGAATCGTATCTGGTACTGTAAATAAGAAACTCGGAGATTGTGCGGTATCAGAACCATAAGTACCATAATTCCACTGATAACTCTCAATGCTGCCTTGACTAATTGCCGAACTGTTTGTAAAAGTAACTTCTTGTGGATGACAAATCAAGTTCGGACTAGAAGAAAATCCTGTATTCGGAGAAGGAACAACTTGTATCGTTCTGGTTGTAGAACGCGAACAAGTGCCATTTCCAGAAAATAATGTAACCGTATAAATACCTACATTAGTAAAATTAACGGTTATAATAGAATCGTTTGAAAAAGTTGTGCTTCCTCCCGAAAGTGTCCATGCAATCGTATCAATTGGCAATGGTGAAGTCATCAAGGACGTAAAAGTAACCGAACCATTATCACATAATAAGGTATCTGTTATATCCATTTCTACTTCAAATACTTCTACATCTATAATATTTTGAGAAATGGTAATATCTTGACAACCCGAATCACTTTCTGCAATTAATACAGGAATGTAAGTTCCGCCCGACTGATATGGGTAAACCAATTGTAAAGTATCATTTCCGAGTGTTCCTGACTGAATAACTAAGCCTCCATCTCCTGTTACCCATTTGAAAGTTTGGACCCCACTTGCCACCACTTCAAAAGTCACATCCAAAGGAGGGCAACCACTACTTGGAGAAAAAGTAAAGTCTGCAATTGGCTCTGTAACGGTTATAAACGCATTTTTACATAAAGTATCCACACAACCCGATGCCCCCGTTACAACCAAACAAACATCATAAATACCCGAAGTGTAAGTCTTAACAGGGTTTGCTAAGGTTGAAGTCGTTCCATCTCCGAACAACCATTCTCTCGAAACCACATTCGTTGAAGTATCTTGAAAAGTAACCGTCAAACTACCACATCTTCCAACTGTGTCGTCTGCTGTAAATGCTGCTAGTGGATTAATTACAACAATATAATCATCTTTACAAATCATTGTATCACAACCATTTACATCTGTTACTGTCAAACAAATAGTAAAAGTATCTTCTGTTGAATAGTTATGAATTGGATTTTCGAGAGTAGAAGTCATTCCATCTCCAAAGTCCCAAGCATAAGTCAATCCAACTCCTGCCGAACTATTATTAAATGTAATATCTTGACCAGTACAAGCAACTGTATTTGCACTAAAATCAATAGTTGGGAAGGTTGGCTTAATCGCATTTCCAGAAAAAGTCCTTGAACAACCTAATGAGTTCGTGACTGTTAAGGTTGGCGTATAAGTTCCCGAATTATTATATGTATGCGTTGGATTAACCAATGTTGAAGTCACACCACTTTCAAAACTCCAAGACCAATCCGTTAAGCTTCCTAAAAAGGTTGTTGAATTTTCATTAAAATTAACCGTCAATGGCGTACAGCCATCTGTAATAGACTCTGTAAAAGTCGGTGTAACATCCGAAACGCTAATCGTTCCCGTGTAAATCGCGGTGTCTTGACAACCATTTACGTCCGCAACAATCAATTGAATATCAGAATACAAACCTTGCGAATAAGAAATATTTGGAGTTGCAGCAGTACCCGAAGTTAATATCGAACTAGGCGCAGTCCAATTGTAAGAAGATACACCTAATGATGTATTGACAATATTCAAATTTGTATTCGCACAAACCGTGTCTTCTACAATAGAAAAACCTGCTTCAATATCTCTAATCTGAACAACCTGCGTCAAAGTATGAGAACAGCCACTTGAGCCATTATATACGGTTAAAGTTACCGTATAATTTCCTCTACCAGGATAAGTATAAGAAGGATTCACTAAGTTGGAAGTATCAGCATTTGTTGTATTATCTCCAAAGTCCCATTCCCAAATCGTTGCACTTATTGAGGCATCTATAAAATTCGCCTGCATCGGCGTATCACAAACTACAACGTGTGTAAATATCGCTTCTGGCGGCAATACTCGTATATAATCAGTCTGTGTAATCGTATTTGTACAATTAAAATGACTTGCCGTCAAAGTTACAGAATACAACCCTGTATCTTGATATTGATGATAAGGTTGCTTAGTAGTTGAACTATTTCCATCGCCAAAATCCCACGACCAAGTCTGCCCAAAAGCATCCGAAGTATTGTTAAATAATACACTATCACCAACACAAGAAGTAGTGCTAGCTACATTAAAACTTAAATTAGGTGGTGTACCAACTCCAATTACGTTATTTAAAGTCATTGTATCAAAACAACCTTGTGTATTTCCAACAATCAATTGAACACTATGAAAACCTGTATCTACAAAGGTAACCGTTGGATTCTGTAAACTCGAAGTTGTAAATCCAAAATCCCATTGATAGCTATTTATATTAAATAAAGAAGTACTCAAATCTTGAAAAGTAACCGTCAAAGGCGTACAGCCTCGCGTACTACTAATTCCAAAATTCGCAATAATTGGTTCTAATACAATCGTATCTAAAATAGTAGAATTCGTACAACCATCAGGGCTTGTTACAGTCAAAGCCACAGGAAAAATGCCATAACCAGTATAAGTATGAGTTGGGTTTTGGATAGTATCAGAATTTCCATCTCCGAAATCCCACAACCAACTAACTGCATTACTAGAAGTCCCCGAAAAACTAACCGTATGCGGCAAATCACAACCTTCCAAACTTCCAGTAGTTGTATAACTTACTGTCGGAATATTATAAATCGAAATACAACTAGTATCTGTAATCGTCGATACACAACCATCTTGATCCGTTGCTGTAAAGCTAGTTGTATAGCATCCAGCAGTTGTATAAGTATGAGTTGGATTATTGACATTAGAAATATTTCCATCTCCAAAATCCCAAATCCAGTTCGTCGTAGTTCCTTGTGAATTATTACTAAAATTAACTGTTGTTGGTCCACAACCCGTTTGTGTTGAATAAGAAAAAGCTAACTTACTAGTCAAATCCACCAAGTTATTAGAAGTAAAAATGTCCGAACAACCTGTTGAGACATCCGTCACCGTTAAAGCAACTGTATAAATACCCGTTGTTGTATAAGTATGATTTGGACTAAAAGCATTCGATGTATTTCCATCTCCAAAATCCCAACTAAACGCTAAAGCACCACTATTTACTGTTGTATTTGTAAAATTAACAGTATGCGGAACACTACAATTACCTGTGTTCGCAGCAGTAAATGAAGCCACAGGTGGATCAACAACTGTAATAAAATCATTCTTATTTAAGGAGCGGCTACAACCATTTCCATCTGTAACCGAGAGCGTTACATCAAAAGTATTCGTTTGAGTATAAGTATGTGAAGGATTCACATTAGTACTAGAAGCACCATCTCCAAAATTCCATTGCCAAGAACTAATTCCTGCTCCAGAGGGCGTAGTCGATAAATCAGTAAATTGAACAGCTCCTGGGTTACATGCCACAACGTTATTCGCACCAAAATCTACATCAGGAAGCGCGTAAGCATTGACGTAATTCGTTTTACATATCGTATTTGTCAATCCTGCGGTATCCGTTACCGTCAGACAAATAGTGTGGTTTGCTCCTGTTGTATATAATTGAACAGGATTTTGCAAACTAGAAGTAGTCGTTCCCAGTGACCAAGACCAAGATACCACAGTTCCTTGCGATAAATCTTGATATTGCACTAATAATGGTACACAACCAGAAGTCGTATTCGCCGAAAAGTTAGCAATAGGTTGTGCAAACATTTCCATTTGGCAAAAGAACAAAATCAAAGAAAGTGTAAAAAGACGCTTTGTAGTAAAAATCATCCTTTAAAGTATTTTGTGTTGTTTGATATATTATTATTTGAGTATTTCGCAAAGAAAGAAAACTTTACTTTAGTAAGTAACTATTTGTCTATTACAAAAATTATCAAATTTTTAGAAAAATTAACCAAGGAATTGGTTGAGAGTAATATGATTATAGAACCAGAGAGTGACTATTATTCGTTTAATTTATTTGAGGAATTCACTTTCATAAACGAAGTCTTAGTCCTTATAGTATTTATTTGAGGATTTGTTTCAAAAAAAGAGGTGTTTATTCAAAAAAAAACTTAATAACTGATATTATGCAAAGCTTGTAATCTAGCCTTTTTAAGTACATGAGCAAAAGTAATGACGTACTTATTAGTCGCTTCTAAAAAATAAGGGCTTGTTTCAGAGTTAAGCGTAGCCTCTCTGAAACAAGCAGCTCTAAAAAAGAAAACTAAATAGTAATAAAAATTGATAAGCGGTTAGTAACGAAAAAAAAATAACTCGACAAATGACGAAGTTATTTTTTCTCCCTTACTTAGTCGTCAGCCCAATTAATATTTTAATCCATTTGTGCCAACTGATACAAAATGGCCATTCTAACGGCAACACCATTTTCTACCTGCTTCAATATAATAGAATGCCCTTCCAAATCTGCAACATCACTCGTGATTTCTACACCACGATTGATTGGTCCTGGGTGCATAATTACTATTTTTTTACCAATTTCGTCCAACAATTGCTTATTAATACCAAAATAAGTACTGTATTCTCTCAGAGAAGGAAAGAATTTAATATCCTGTCTTTCTAGCTGAATACGTAAAATATTGGCAACATCACACCATTTCAAGCTATCTTTTACATTATAGCTAATCTCTACTCCTAACTTCGCATAATGCTTAGGAATCAAAGTCGGCGGTCCACAGACTCTAACTTTTGCACCTAACTTCTGCAAGCAAAAAACGTTGCTCAACGCCACACGAGAATGTAAAATATCACCAAAAATACAGATTTTTTTACCTTCCAAATCTCCCAATTGCTCTCGCATCGAGTAGGCATCCAACAAAGCCTGCGTCGGATGTTCGTGTATTCCGTCGCCAGCATTAATAATTTTGGCGTTAATGTGTTTTGATAAAAAAACGGGCGCACCAGGAACAGGATGACGCATCACCACCATATCAACTTTCATCGAAAGAATGTTGTTCACGGTATCCAGCAAAGTTTCCCCTTTTTTGACAGAAGAGTTTGATGCAGAAAAATTAACTACATCTGCTGCCAATCTCTTTTCTGCCAATTCAAAAGACATTCGTGTCCGTGTTGAATTTTCAAAAAACAAATTAGCAATCGTAATATCCCTCAAAGAAGGTACTTTTTTAATCGGTCGATTCAAGACCTCTTTGAAGTTATCAGCCGTCTCAAAAATCAAATTAATGTCATCGCGAGTGATGTACTTAATCCCTAACAAATGTCGTGTACTTAATCCTGCCATAAGTTATCCGTTCTTATGTTCTTTATTTTTTTATAAAAAAAGAACCCTTTATCTTTCATCATTTCCCATAAGAAAAGCCGCCCATAAAGGCAGCTTTTCTCAAAATGTTTAAATATCTTCTTTTCTAGAATATAATAATATTTTGTCTTCCTCTTGTGTTTCAGCCCAATCTACCTTGATATGCGCTTCATCTACCGAGTCAATTGTCAAACCAACATAATCTGGTTGAATAGGCAAATGACGATTAAAACGTCTATCCACCAATACCAACAATTCTACTGATTTTGGTCGCCCATAATGCTGTAACGCCGTCAAAGCAGCTCGAATCGTACGCCCTGTATATAATACATCATCTATCAAAATGACATCTTTATCCTCAATCAGAAAGTTCATTTCGTTCTTGTTTGGGATAAGTGGCGCTTTGCCTTTCCTAAAATCATCTCTATAAAAAGTAACATCCAGTTTACCTTTACTGACTCCTGACAAATCTGTCAACTCTGCCAATCTCTGATAAATTCGTTCTGCAAACAGCGTTCCGCGTGGCTGAATACTAATCAAGCAAGCATTCGAAAAATCATGATGATTTTCGAGCAACTGATGACACAAGCGGTCAATCGTTAGTTCAAAACGCGGGTGACTTAATACTGTTCTAGATTCTTTTTTCATAAAAAAGGATATTCGTTTCTAAGAGAATGTTTAAAGGAGTAGGCAATAAATAAACTACCACAAAGAACGGCATTGTTTTTTATTTAGACAAGGCAAAAAACGCAGTCCTAGCATCGCTAAGGCGAGTATTTTTAACCTGTCTGCAACAGGCAGGCGTTGTATAAATGAAAAACAATAAGTTAGACTGGTAGGTTATTTTTGCCTACTCCCTAAAGGTTGGCAAAATTAAACGGGTCAAGTGAGAATTTATATTTTTTAGTGATAATTTTTTTATTTTTTTATAAAAAATTTTAAAACGTAGGTTCTTCTCCAAGGCTTACAATTCTATTTCTAGCTATTGTCAGCCTATTCGCAGCTTCATAAGCTCTTGCCAAAAAAGCGTTAATGATAGTAAAAAAGAAAAAATAGCCCCATTTTGCTCTAAAATCATTTGTGAAATCACATCCAGAAGAACAGCTACGAATGCAATTCCTGATATTAATTTTGGCTTTTTAGAAATTAAAAAACTTAATACCAAAAACACAACTATTTTCAAAAACAAAACAACCACAATAGACTCATAGATAGGCAAATCATAGCTATGCTTAAAATAAATGAGATTCGCTAAAAACAAAGTATGAAAGGCAATTACAAAAAAAATTCCATTACGTCCCTGATTCACTTTACGTTGATAGGCTCGTTCTGATTCTCTCAAAAAAGCTAGCTCGCTAACATCATGTTGAGAAAGTGATTTTTTAATAAATTCCCCTTCATCTAATATATTATTGCTCATTTGAATCCGTTGATTTTTCTGCTCTTTTATTCCAAATATCTAAATAAATCTTCCAATCGCCATCTATTTTTTTCCAAACAATCACATATTTTCCACGCCACGTTGACTTTGTGTTATCTTCTAGTTTAAGCGTTTCGCCCTCATAATAACC
>CAKZLT010000752.1 GCA_937127195.1 uncultured Saprospiraceae bacterium | reverse complement strand
ATTATATTTCTAAAAAAGAAAAAGACCGTGAAGAACTAATTATCGCGGATACGCTTGACCAATTGAGTCAACAAATAGATGCTTTAGACAGCAATGAAGCAGATAATACACCAACAAAAACGTCTAATTCAGACCCTATTATTAATGAAAATGACTTTGATACAGAAGCTATTTTAGACAAAATCAAAGCGTCGTTACCAGAAGACATAATCAAAAAACTAGAGTATAAAACCGCTGATGAAACCAACGAAATTATCAATGATTTTTATAAAAAAAATACAATCGTTAATAAAAAAGAAGACATCACACCTGAGTTTATTCGGTCAAGAAGCCAAAAAGTAGAGCAATTTATAGAAAAACACAGCACACAAGAGTTACCAGAAATCACCAAAATGCTCGACCGCCAAAAGGATTGGGAAAATACTTTGGTCGTCATGGATTGGACAGGAAGTATGTATGGTTTTGGTGGAGAGGTGATGAAATGGCATTTATTAAATTTTGAAAAGTCTGGTATTCAGCGTTTTGTGTTGTTCAATGATGGCGATAAAACCCAAACTGTTGATAAAAAATTAGGGAAAACAGGCGGAATTTATTCGCAAGAAGCCACTAATATTGACCAACTTTTACTACTTTTTGAACTCGTAATGAACAACGGACAAGGAGGCGACCGACCAGAGAATGACCTCGAAGCCATTATTGAAGGTTTAAAATTGGATGATAAAATCAAGCAAGTTGTTTTGATTGCCGATAACCGTTCTTGCGTTCGAGATATGGCTTTGCTTGACCAAATAAAAGTGCCTGTTAAAATTATTCTTTGTGGTTACACCGACCTTATGGGCGCGAATCCGCACTACATTCAGTTGGCTGCCACAACCAACGGTTCTATTCATACTGCCGAACAGGATATTAGTGATTTGAGTATTGATTTATTGTTAGATGGTGATGATTTGCAATTAACGCGTGGCAACAAATCCGTTTTGGCAATTCGAGCAGATTGTCATTTAAATAATTATTACTCAGCACAATACAAACGCGATTGGGTCAAAAAAAACATGGATGGTAAATCGCCTCAAATGCGTAAAATCTATTATTCTGTCAAAAAAGCCATGGAAAAGCCAGACAGCGTTTACCGTTTGGAATTGACAACCCGAAAGCTCGAAGCTGTTCCCAAAGAGGTCGAACAATTCAAAAATTTATCCGATGCGAATTTTAGTTATAATAATTTAAAAAAAATAGATAAAGAAATACTCCATCGAACCAATCTCGAAAACTTGGATTTGCAAAAAAACAGTATTCAACGCATTCCGAAAAGCCTTTTTGATGCCACAACTCTGCTTACATTAAACATTAGTCACAATCAATTATCCAAAATTCCGAATGGGATTGATGAACTTAATATATTGCAGGAATTGAACTTATCGCACAATAAAATCAGAAAAACATCTAAGGATTTAGCTTTATTAAAACGCATCAAAGTGATTGATTTGAGTTATAATGTCATTGAAAAATTGCCTGTTGAGTACGCTGGTTGGAGGCGATTAGAAAAACTCAATTTGTCAAATAATAAAATCAAATCTTTTCCAGTCAAACTAAGAAACTTAAAAAGACTCAAATATCTCGATTTATCACATAATCAACTGAATACGCCACCAAATGCAATCGTCGGAATGCGTCGCCTCAATTACTTGGATTTGAGTTATAATCGACTCTCAAAAATTCCTTCAGGCATAGGAAATTTAAAAGATGTTACAAAAATAAATTTAAGTCACAACCAAATTACAAGTATTCATAGACGTTTTGGCGATGCGAAAAATTTGATTGAACTTGATTTATCTGACAATCAACTCAAAAAACTGCCCACAACGCTCTATAAGTTGCGCAATTTAAAATTACTAGATTTGCGTGGTAATAGTATTCCTGAAAAAGAACAGGAACGAATTAAAAAAATGATTCCGTGGGCTAAAGTTATTTTTTAAAAAATGGTTCTTTAAAAGTTAATAAGTACTTATTACTGGAATGAATATTGATTGGTAATAATAAAAATGTG
>CAKZLT010000751.1 GCA_937127195.1 uncultured Saprospiraceae bacterium | reverse complement strand
TAAAAGATTTAATTATACTTTTTGCTATTTCTTCTGGTGTTTCATCTTTAGCAGATTCTTCTAATTTATTTAAATCTTCCGGTGAAAAAAGATTAAAATCATTATTTAATTCTTTAGGATTAAGTTTCTTCATTCCCATTATACACTGATCTAAACCATCAACTATAGAATTTAAATTTTCTATCTCAGTAGGATCATATTGTGCAGCTTTAATAGTTTCTAAATTGTCATAATATCCCTGGTACATTTCTAATAAAGATTCTAAATCTTTTTTCACCATATCAGAATCATCAAATCTAAGCATTATAGAATTTTCATTAATATTATTGGTTTCTTCTTTAGAAAAGAAATCTTTTGAACGCGCAGATTTAAGTATCGTACCTCCTCTATTAATGATGTTTTTTACTGACCTAGCATTTAAGTCTTTAAAATCTCCTTCTATAAGAAAAGAAGTAATACTAGAAATGGCGTAAGCAAAAATACCTAAATTGAAAATAATCAAAAAAGAGGTAAATAACCTTCCATTAAAATCCAACACTCTTGTTTCGCCATATCCAACCGTCGAAAGCGTAATCACTGTCATGTAAAAAGCATCCATCAAAGAATAGCCTGCTATGAACATAAAACCAATTATTCCAACTGTGATAATACCAAACAAGAGGTAAAAAGCAATCCGTATCCGACGAAAATACTGATAAGTTCGCTCAAATCGAGGATGGTTTTTAGGTAATTTGAATCCGAGCATTTCTGTTTTTCTTATTAAAGCGTTTTTTAAGTTCTTTATGATTTTATGTGGTTTGTCTAGAGTTTCGCTCTTTCAAATGGTTTCTGGTTTCTAGATTCTAGTTTCTGCTACCGCTGTTTCGATTAACAGCGGTAGCAGAAACTAGAATCTAGAAACCAGAAATAATCAGATTAAGTAGGTGATATTTTGAATGACCACATAAAATCATATAGAATCTTATAGGTTCTTATTGAAAGGACTTTTTATAAAAAAGAAAATTAATCTATCATTTAAGTCTAAATATCTAAATTTATAGGATATTCCTTATTTTGAAAATAACTTGTACAATATGAATCAATCTGATATTCAAAACGAAAAAATAAAAACTTATCAAATTCTAGCGGAAATGTATTCGGATGATTTTTTTCCTAATTTTTTAGTTGATAAATGCAAAAGCATTTTATTAGAATTATGTTCAAAAATAGAGAAAGAAACACCAAAAAACTTAGTCGAATTATATGAATTGACACACGCCGCAACTGACCGCTTTAATGATATGGAAAATGAATTTTATGAAAATAATAGCGAAATAGAAACGGGAGCGCGCGAATGTATCGCTGTTGATTTTGAATATATTGCTCACGCTTACGGCTTCGATGACGCTGATATTGAAGAACTTATTGCAACTAGGGAGTGGTAAACAAAAACTTATAAAATCATGGAAAAAGTACTTTTTGAAGAAGAACAACGAATGCGTCAATGGTGGATAATGGCAATACCAATTCTATTGATTGGTGTGTTTGCTTATGGGATTTTTCAGCAGGAAGTCATGGATATTCCTTTTGGAAATCAACCAGCACCATCTTGGTTGATTGTTCTATTTATGTTTATTCCGATTGGCTTACTTTGGTTCTTTTGGTCATTGAAGTTAACCACCAAAATCACTAATGAAATGATTATAATTGACTTCGGTATTCTAGGAAAAAAGCAAATAAAACTATCTGATATAAAAACCGCCGCCGTTGTGACTTACAGCCCATTGAAGGATTATGGCGGCTGGGGATTGCGAGTAGGTACTAACGGAACGGCTTATAATGTGGCTGGAAAAATAGGCTTACAAATTGACCTCAAAAAAGGAAAACGGATAATGATTGGTACTCAAAGTGAGGAAATATTAAAACCCATCATAAAAAGACTATTCCCTTAAAGCGAAGTCATTATCTTTGTTTTTATTGTTTTTTATAAAAAAGAAAACAACAGAAGAGAAAAGAGTATGAAAAACACATCCGTAGAATTATCTATTGTCATTCCGATTTATAATGAATCGTCTATTTTGCTTGAGCTGCATCGTAGATTGAGAGCGGCAGCAGAACAGATTACGACGAATTATGAATTGATTTTTGTGAATGATGGAAGCAAAGATGATTCTCTTAACGGATTAAAAGAATTGGCTAGGTCTTCTGACAAGACTCATTTTATTAGTTTTAGTAGAAATTTTGGGCATCAAATAGCGGTAAGTGCTGGGCTTGACCACGCAAAAGGAAACGCGATTGTTATCATTGATGGTGATTTGCAAGATCCGCCAGAGTTGATTCCTGCATTATATAAAAAGTACAAAGAAGGCTACCAAGTTGTCTATGCCAAGCGAAAAAGCCGACAAGGAGAATCTTTTTTTAAAAAAATAACCGCTAAATTATTCTACCGCATTTTATCAAAAATCACCTCGATTGATATTCCTTTGGATACAGGCGATTTTCGTTTGATAGACAAAATTGTAGTCAAAAATCTCCAAAAAATGCCAGAGAGGCAGAAATTTCTGCGCGGTCAAATTGCGTGGATTGGTTTCCAACAAACTTATGTGGAGTTCGAAAGAGACGAACGCAAACACGGAGAAACGGGCTATACTATCAAAAAAATGGTTCAATTCGCTCTGGATGGGATTACCGCTTTTTCGGATGTGCCACTACGTTTGGTCACTTGGGCAGGCTTTACGGTGTCTTTTTTTGCTTTTTTGATAATCATTTATGCCTTGATTTCTAAGTTTGTGCTGAATGAAGTGGTCACAGGTTGGACTTCCATGATTATTAGCGTCATGTTTATTGGTGGCGTTCAGTTGGTCGCTATTGGTATTATTGGTGAGTATTTGAGTCGAATTAATAATGATGTCAAAAATCGACCGCTTTATATTATACAAGAAACCGATGTAGAATAGATTTTGTATTTGTTAAAAAATAATCAAACAAAAACTTATCTGCCTAATAAGTGAAGAAAATAAATAAAACACATTTACTATTTCAAAACGTTATATTAAAAAAATTGAAACATTTAAATCAAAAAAAATAATGAAAATTATAGTAAAAATAGCTTTTATAGTAATGCTACTGGGATTGAATGCAACGCTTTTTGCCCAAACGGATGGTGAAGATGGAAGGGATGGAACTGGTTATGAAGAAAACGATGGAGATGGAGACGAAGATCCATTTGAAGAGTCGTGGAAAGATAGGTTAGTCGTTGGAGGAAGTATTTTTCCAGGGTATAGTAATGGTTGGATTTTGGAAGCAACACCAATGGTTGGATACAGGCTAACCAATACAACAATTGCAGGAGTTGGGTTGAACTACTCTTATCGTGGTTTCAATGATCCTTACGGTAGCGGTTGGTCTTCTAGTACAAGAATGTATGGTGGAAGAGCATTTGTAATGCAGGATTTATTTTATAGTATATTTGCTCAAATGGAGGCAGATTACAATTACTTGACTTACAAAGAAAGAGATGCATCCGATTTACTTCTTGTTGACCAAAGGTATCAATCACCAGGTTTTTTGGTTGGTGGAGGTTATAGTCAAGGGCAAGGGCAATTGAAGTACAATCTAACTATTTTATATGATGTACTGAATGGTAGAAATGCTATTCCTCGTGTCAATTCGGCTGGCGGAGGTTTCGTATTTAGAGGCGGAATTGTATTTAGTTTATAGTAGATAAGTTTTAGATTTTAAGTGGTCATTCAAAATGTCACCTACTTAATCTGATTATTTCTAGTTTCTAGATTCTGGTTTCTGCTACCGTTGTTTCGATTAACAACGGTAGCAGATTCTAGAATCTAGAAACCATTTGAAAAAAGGCGTTTACTAAACTTTAATAAGTTTAGTAAACGCCTTTTTTTATAAAATAATCAATCTTTTTCTAATCAAACTTACGCTTGTAGAACCAGCTATTATCATTCAAAGTAAAGGCTGCTTTTACTTTCAAGTAAGTCTCACCGATAGCCGTATTATATCCCAAACGTCCATATTCAAACGAAATATTAGAATAAGCAACTGTTCCTTTTTTAGGTAAAGTAATAGGAAAGCCAAAGCCTGCGTTCAATCCAAAAGTTGCCAATTGTTCGCCATCAATGATTCTTGGATCTAACTCATAAAATCCGCCAATTCGGTAAGCAACTCTTTTCAAATACTTATTATATGCATTGGCATCTGGAACGTACTCAGCACCAAAACCAATTCTAAAGGTATTAGCTAAAGTATCAGATTGAAAAGGACTATTGTATTCTGACCATCTAGCCGCTGAATAATCAACACCAACAAGCCATTTATTATCTTTAGAAAGCGTAAACCCTAAGCTATATTCTAATGGTAAAGTAATTGATCCATCATTATCTATATCAGAAACAATCGTGTCAAAACCATAAAAAGTACTGTAACGACGATTGAGTGAACGCGAAGAACCAGCAACTTCCATGGTATTATTAGCTGTTGCTCCGATTATTAATCTCGTTTTGTTACGACGACTCAAAGCAGAAGAAGCATCTTCTTTTTCATTTTTTGCTCCAAGAATAAATTCATGTTGTACGCCAATATTGTAAATAAAGCCTTTATGATTGGTTTTATTCGTCAAAATGTTTGAAAAAGCATTATCGACATCAGGAAAAACAGCAACCCGTTCTTGAGCTATATTACCAAATAAGTAACCTGCTGTAAAACCTACTGCCGTATTTTTGTAACTAACGCCATTCGATAAAAATAGCTGATACAAACCACCAGAACCATTATATTCATAAAAAACAGTATCGATATTTGGTATCACTTCCTGCGTTTCGATGCTATATCCAACTCTACTATAAGGCAAAAGTCCGAAAGCAGTTCCCCAGTTAAATTTAGATTTTTTGATTTCGGTCAATTTATTAATTGGATTTTTGATAGGAAACCCTAAAGCGATATGCGTCAAGTTTCCGTCTATTGCAAAGCCATCTCCACTAGCGGCTTCCAACCAAGAAAAATCACTATACAAACCGACTTCAAAAGCCGTAGATTGAATAAATCCTAATGATGCAGGATTGCTAATATTCAGAGAATTACGATTGTAATATGCTGAGGAAATACCTCCTAAGGCATTCAAAGCACCAAAATCAGTAGAAACCAAATCTCCAATTCCATAACGTGAATAAGGAGAATTATCGGTTGGGTTTTGCCCAAAAACCAATAATGTACTTGCTACTAATAAAAAAGTCAATGACCAGTGCCTAATCTGTTGATTCCAATAAGTTGGCATTATATTTCAAAATTTTATAAAGTCCAATCAGAACTATATCTTCGTTAATAATAAAATTTTCTATGTCTAAGTGTTCTGCTATTGTTGCAGCATCACCACCTGTTAATATTAATTGTATTGAGCCGTATTCGCGTTCATAACGCGCTACAAATCCTTCAATTTCTAGTACCGCGCCCATTTGTCCACCCATTTGCAGCGCAGTTTCCGTATTAAAACCAATCCAATCACTCAAACGCTGCTTGCCGACCAAAGGTAGTTTTGCCGTAAATTCGTGCATTGCTCGAAAGCGCATCTCAATTCCAGGGGCAATATTTCCACCTTTATAAATGCCTGCTTCGCTCAGCCACTCATAAGTCATACACGTTCCCGCATCGACTACCAAACAGTTTTTTTGAGGATACAAAGCAAACGCACCAACCGCAGCGGCAAGTCTATCCTTACCTAAGGTTTGTGGTGTTTTATAGTTGTTCTTAATAGGAATAGCCGTTGTGTGAGTTAATTTTATAAAAAAACAACTCTGCGCTAACCAATTTTCAACCCCGTGATTGTCATGATTAACAGAAGACAAAATAGCTGAATCAAAGGGCTGTTTTGATTTTAAATCCTCTAACCATTTGATATTAAAAGATTTTGGATAATAGCGACTCACTATTTGCCCTTTTTCAAAAAGAACAATCTTAGTCCGCGTATTTCCTATATCTATAATTAATTGCAAAGTTAAATGAATTTAAAATTTGTGCAAAAGTAGTTATAATTGATGGAATGAAAGTAGAAAGAAGGATATAATGTTTTTATCTCCGTTATTTAAGTACGTAAGCAGAAGTAATACACGGTTTCAAAAGTTTTAATATTTCGTAGCGCGACGAGCTTCGTCACCCGACTATTAAAAGCGGCTTTTGTTAGCGTGACGACGAGACTCGTCGCGCTAGGGTAGCTTTTTTTTAAAAAAAAACTTTTGAAACGCTCTATTAATACCAGTTCTATACCTCATTCCTTACTGACACTTTTGAATAAAAAAGAACGGATTATTAAATAATACCTTCAAAGATTGATTACTCGACGGCTTCCTTTTTTATATTTCTTTATTTTTACAAAAATGATTGCTATTTAATAATACTGGGTGTAATTCAGTTTTTCATTTTTGAAAACAAAATTACCCTTAAAATGAATTTTATCATGGCTAAAGAAATTCAATAAAAGAGATTAAAATTTTTGAACTACAAATGCTTTTTTGTTTTCAAAAACGAGAAACGGTACACCCGTAATATTTGAAAAAGACTTCATATTATTTGATAAAAAACTACGAATAAAAGCGATTCTTTTCTGAAACAATACCCCAAAATGGTTTAAAAATCAGCTAAACACAAAGAAAAAACACACAATAAAAATGAAAAAAATATACTTAATATTAATATTAATTTTAGGAATAACTTCCTTTCTTCAAGCGCAATACACGCTTTCGGGGTATGTCAAAGATGCAAAAACGAAAGAAGCACTTATAGGAGCGAGCGTTATATATAATGATACCATTTTAGTAACTACTGACGCAAATGGTTTTTACAGCATCACTGCGCCCGCTATTGAGCGATTAGCCATTCAGTATTTGGGATACGACACTTACGAAAAGCGCATCAAATTCGGCGACACTACTGCGATACAATTGGATATTCTTTTAAAATTAAAGTCTTCTATCCTTACAACCGTTGTCGTAACGGGAAGTAATTATGAAAAAAACATTATCGAAGAACCAACTTCAATCGAAGTTATCAAACCAGCTTACCTTCAAAGAAACAATATAGTCAGCCTCGAAAACCTCATGGAAAGAGTTCCAGGAATTCAAGTTGCAGATGGTCAAGCAAGTATTAGAAGTAGTGGTTTTTCGCAAGGCGCAGGAAGTCGAGTTGGTATTATTGTCAATGGTTTGCCTATGCTAGGTGGCGAAGGCAGCGAAATTCGCTGGAATTTTATTCCTATTGAAAACACCGAACAGATTGAAGTTATCAAGGGCGCGGGTTCTGTATTATATGGTTCTGCTGCAATGAATGGGGTTATTAATGTATTAACAGCTTGGCCAACTTCTGAGCCTCGCACCAATATTTCGGTTTATACAGGCATTTCTGACTCACCTCAGAATAAATATAAATATCGACAATGGTGGAACGGAATTTCGGAAGCTCCCAATAATCGAGGTGTTTTCGTATCTCATCGCCAAAAATTTGGCAAATTTGATTTGGTACTAGGTGGAAATGCACACCAAACAGTCGGCTTAGTTCAAAATAATAACGATGAGCGTTATCGCTTCAATGTCAACACTCGATATAGAATATCAGATAGTTTGGTATTTGAAATTTCTGCCAATGCAATGTACAATTCACAAATGTCTTACCTTTCGTGGGAAGATGGAGACACTAATGTATTACAACCATTAGATTCTCTTTTTCAGAATGTATATTATAATTACACCATTGACCCGTCATTGACTTATCATGACAAATTTGGTGGTCGTCATATTCTTCGCGGACGATATTTTAATACAACTTATGAGCGTAGAAAGGGCTTAGAATACATTCCTGTCTATATGTTGTATGGCGAATATCAATATCAAAGACGTTTTTCAAAGCGTTTTGTAGCAACCGTCGGAGGTTCTTATCAAGAGTATTTTGCATCAAGTCCTAACTTTGGGCGAGATACCACAGGCGAATTTATTACGGCTACGGCAGGTATTGGCTCAGCTTATGGGCAGTTGGAAGGTAGCTTTTTTAATAAAAAACTAAATGTAATTTTGGGCGGTCGAGCAGAATTTATCAATGCAGGAAATAACGACTACCCAGCCGTTTTACCTGTTTTTAGATTCAGTTCTACTTATAAAATTACCGAAAAAGATATATTACGACTTTCGATGGGACAAGGCTATCGTTTTCCTAGTTTGGCAGAACGCTTCGTTAAACAGACATTAGCAGAAATATCTATTCCGCCAATTATAGAGTTTGATTTTGGGCTTCAACCCAATCCAACCCTTCAACCAGAATATGGGTGGAGTGCAGAATTAGGCTACAAGAAAGTGATTAAAAATGATACTTGGCAAGGATATTTTGATTTTGCAGCATTTGCCATTCGATACAACGATATGATATATTTGACGCTAGATTATCACAAAGACCTTGGCAGAGCCATAATAGCGAATGATTTACTAGAAGACCCAACACCATTTGGTTATAGATACATTAATCTCGAAAACACACTAGTTTCTGGTTTCGAAATTAGCACAACAGTCAACGGAAAAATTGGACGTTTACCATTTCGAGTGTGGTCAGGCTATACTTATACCTACCCAGGTAATTTGGATACGATTGCAGGACGCAACGAAAATTATATGCGTAATTTTGTAAAAGCATTTACATTGCAAGATAAGTCAGTTGCGCCTTCTATTTTGACTTATCGCAGCCTTCATGTTGCAAGGTTTGATGTTGAATTTTATTTAAAAGAACTAACCGTTGGATTAACCGCTAACCTAGATGGCTATATGGAAAATATTGACCCTATATTAGAAGGAAAGGGCTATTGGGGCGAATTTGTACAGTTTTTTGGAGGCGAGTTTCTGCTTCCTGGCACAGTTGCTTTTCGCGAAAATAATCCTAGATATAATTGGGTTTTTGACATAAAACTATCCTATCAACTCAATGACCATCATAATTTTAATTTTGTGTTGAGTAACGTAACTAATAAAATGTATGCTTTCAGACCTGGAAGAATTAATCCGCTGAGGACTTTTAATTTTAGATATGGGTTTACTTTTTAAGTATGTGAGCAGAAGTAATGTCGTAATTATACGGAAGTCTTTTTTTGTTCTATTTTTTAAAGAAATAGAACAGAAAAAAGACGAGTTAGAATACGGGATTACTTTTGCTCATGTACTTAAGTATTCGGACAAAAACAAACAAGTATCGCAAAGATTATAACACTTCAAACCACTTAAATTTCAGAACAAGCATCAAAAGTTCTTCAACCATTCTATTATCCACTAATTTTATCATTCTACTTAGTGTCGTTTTTTATTATAAAAAAAGTGTTAAAAAAAAGTTAAAAAACACAAAAGCGATTCTTTTGTCATCTCTATAACGTTTCGCATAAAAGTTCAAAGAACTTTTTTAACATAAAAATAAGCGGGAGAAACATTCTGTCGCAATAAGAAAGAACATTTGTCAAACCTCAAAGATTCGGCAAATGGATTGCACAAATCCATTTCAAGTAGGGCAATTTGTGATAAGTAAGCCCTTGGACATATTTAGTACATGATAAAGATAAATAGATACTTTCAAATTTTAGTAAACCAATTATAAACATTTTATAAAAAATAACTCTTATGAAAAAAATGCTACTAGCTTTTACTTTTTTATTCCTTTTATTTCAAACCAATATTTATGCTACCCATGTTATGGGAGGTGATATTACTTATACCTGCGTTGGCGGTAATACTTACGAAATACAATTAAGTGTATTTAGAGATTGTAATGGAATTACTTTAGGAAATCAAGCAACAATAAATTTAACTTCTCCTAGTTGTGGAGGTACGACTGTTACAGTAAATCTAATAGCAGGATCTCCAACGATTGTTACTCCAATATGCTCAACAGAGCCAGATAAATGTAATGGTGTTGCTGGGGTTTATGGTGTTCAAAAGTATGTTTACAAAACTAATCTGACTTTAGTTGGATGCTGGGCGCAAGCGAGTGATATCAGAATGTCGTGGAATTTATGTTGTACAAATAATGCTATTACAACCATAGGTTCTTCCGTTTCAAGCTATTTTTATGCAGATTTGAATGCAACTACAAACTGTAATAATTCACCACAGTTCTTGAATGATCCGCTATTTTTTGCAGGTGTTAATTCATTAACTAATTACACAGATGGAGGATTTGATGCAGATGGTGATTCTCTAGTATTTACTTTGACAGATTGCTTGCAAGCAGCAGGCTCTCCAGTACCTTATATGCCTCCATTCAATGGGCAAAATCCATTAACAACTACTTCTGGCATTTCAATAAATTCACAAACGGGAGAAATGGTCTTTACTCCTACCACTATTCAAGTAGGAATTATTTGTTTGGTCATTGAAGAATTTAGAAATGGGGTCAAAATTGGAGAAACTTCACGAAATATTCAAATTGGAGTGCTTCCAGTAGCAGCAAATAATGCACCTATACTTTCTGGAATCAACGGAACAGCTAGTGCTTCAGGAACAACAGGAGTTACAAATATATCTGGAGGCTGTAATATAGATACAATTTCATTTACGATTACGGCATTTGATGCAGATACTGGACAGACGATTTCGTGGGAAACTTTGACTATTCCGAATGGTGCGACTTTCACCCCTGGAGCTAATAATACAGGAACTTTCTTATGGATTCCTGCACCGAGTGATTTTGGTAAGAATCATGCTTTTGCACTCAAAGCTTGGGATAATGCTTGTCCAGTCCGAAAGCATGATATGAAAGTTTATTCGATGGATTTGAAAGCAATTGCTAGTACCGCAATTACAGCTTCTGCCAATTATGCAAACGTAGGAGATACCATTTATTTACAAACTTCGCTACCAGATACAAGCTGTTCGGCTACTTGGACTGGTTCTTCTTTGCTCTCTTGCACAAATTGTCCTGACCCTTATTTTATCGCTGATAGCACGGCTACGTTCAACTCTACTGTGAATTGTGCTTTTGGTTGCTCTTATACTGACCAAGTTACAATTAATGTGAATCAACAGGTTACAGGAACGATTACTACGAGCTTTGGTGCGCCATTAGCTAATTCTACGGTGAATATTTATAATACAAATAATCAGCTTTTACAAACAACGACTACGGATGCGAATGGTAATTATCTATTCAATTTGGTTGCCTCTAATATCATTGTAGAAGCAATACCTGACTCCGTAGTGTATTCATCAGAACTAACTACGAGTTATCAAGGAGGTGCAGCGGTAATGCTTTATGCTCAAAATAACATCAACTTTAGCACCAATAAAGTACCAAATATCATTACAGGAATAATCAGCACAAAAAATGGTCTGCCATTGGATAGTTCGATTGTAATGGTATTGGATACAGGTTATAATGTAATTGCAACACTTCCGACTGATGCAAATGGTTATTATTCTTACAGTACTTCCGAAGCAGCCGTTTACTTAGTCGCTATTCCTGATAGTATCCAACATCCAAATCAATTGGCAACTTATTATTTTGGTGCTGTGGTTATTCAAAACGCAACTTTAATTACTTTACAGCCTACCAACAGTATTAATTTTAATACGGTTCAACTAGCCTTAAAGGTTGGATCTAATGGTAACGTTAATAATCTAATTGCTGGTGTTCTTCTAGAGGGTGCAGAGTCTGGCGGTCCACTGGCTGATATTAAACTTTTGTTGATGAACGAAAATAATGAGCCAGTCGATGTTGGATACACTACAACGGACGGCTTGTTTATGTTTGAAGATTTGGATACAGGAGTTTACCAAATATGGGTTGACGAAGTTGGAATTGATAATGAATTGACAGGTAATATTCCTGTATTATTGAATAATACAACATTAATTTTGGATAGTTTGACTTGTTATTTGCACTCTTATTATCTGGAAGTTGAAATACCAACTACGATTGTAAGTACTAATAATCAGCTAGAGGTGAGTCAAATGACGATTCAACCAAACCCAGCTACGGCAGATGTTTATTTGGATATTGAATTGGAACAACCAACACAGGCAAACATTAGTATATTCAACCTTTCGGGGCAATTGATAGGTCAAGTCTTTGAAGGAAAACTACAAGCAGGAATGCAACGCTATGAGTTGAGTTCGACGCTTCAAACTTTTAACGGCATTTGTATCATAAAATTTCAAACCAAAACAGGTGTGATTTCAAAACGTCTTTTGTATTTGAAATAAGATAATATCTGATTATAATAGATTGCAGTAATAGGATAAAATGATAGAACTAAGAATAACTCTGAAAGAGTTA
>CAKZLT010000750.1 GCA_937127195.1 uncultured Saprospiraceae bacterium | reverse complement strand
GCCATTCATTGCAATATAAACACCGACGGGCAAAGTTTGAACAAATGCAACGGCACTTCCTAGATTAAAAAAACCGTCAGAACTACCAAACTTGTAAGGAATCATTGCGCCTGTAAGTACAATTGTTTTTTCTGTAATCCCTGCTTTAGCGATTTTGACGGCGGTCTCGACCATCCTATCGGTTCCGTGCGTAATCAAAATACGATTGCGGTGAGAATTTTTACAGCTTTCGATAATCAAATCGGTATGTTCATCCGTCATTTCGAGGCTGTCAACCATCATTAACGTTCTAATATTGAGCCTTAATGTGCTTCTACCTCGCTCAAACATAGAAGGGACATTCGTTTTTCCGAAGTTTAGACTTCCGTCAAGTATATTGTAATTTTTATCAAATGTTCCTCCTGTGACGAAAACGTCAATTTGATTATTGTATGCCATTGTGTTTGTTTTGATAACCTTAATCTATATATGATTTCTACTCCCTAAAGTATTTAGTTTTTATAAAATTCTAAATAAAATTAGAATAAATTAGAATTATATCAAAAAACAAAGCATAAATAATTTATTTTTTATGAAAATAACAAAACCAGATTACTCATGGTGAAACTTACTAGTATTATCTAGCAATTCCCTAACAATACTAATGTGTTTTCTAATATTTCTTTTACTTTTTACTTTTTGAAACCTTCGCTAAAGCCACGAGAAACTTTTTTGTTGACATTTATAATTGACTTTTTAGGTCAACCTATTTTAGGCACGCACAACCCGAAACTACATAATCCCAAATACCGAAGGAAAGAATACTATCATTAATAAAAAGACAATTTGTATAATAATAAATGGAATAATTCCTCGATAAATCATTGGTGTTGTTACACCTTCGGGTGCAACGCCTTTCAAATAAAACAAAGAAAAACCAAACGGCGGAGTCAAAAAGGAGGTTTGTAAATTCATCGCAATCAAGATTCCAATCCAAAGCATATTCATATCATACACCTCAAAAACTGGTGTTACAACTGGTACTATTATAAATATGATTTCTATAAAATCAATAAAAAAGCCTGCTATGAAAATAATCAACATCACAATAAACAAAAAAGCATAAGGAGAAAGGTTAGCGTTTTGAATCAACTCTACCAAATAAGTGTCGCCTCCCATAGTTCTAAAAACCAACGAAAAAGTCGTCGCTCCCAACAATATCCAAAAAACCATAGCTGTCAAGTGCATCGTTTGCAACATGACTTCTTCCAGTATTTTTTTAGTAAATTTCTTTTGTAAAATAGCCAATAAAGTCGCGCCGAATGCGCCAACTGCTGCCGCTTCCGTTGGGGATGCTATTCCTGCAAAAATAGACCCCAGCACAGAAAGTATCAATAAAAGTGGTAAAACAAACGCCTTTACTACACGCATACCAAATCCTTCGCCTTTAAATTCTGCAATAACCTCAGGTGGCATCGCTGGCGCAATATCTTTCCGAACATTCGCAATAATCACTATATATATAATATAACAAGCAACTAGCAAAGTCCCAGGAATCAACGCAGCCGAAAACAGCGTTCCGACATCAACTGTCGAAGAAGTCGCATTACTACTAATCGTATCAGCCAATAAAACCAACACAATCGAAGGCGGAATAATCTGACCGAGCGTACCTGATGCCGCAATTGTTCCTGTTGCCAGTTCTGGACTATATTCTCTTTTGAGCATTGTAGGCAAACTTATTAAGCCCATTGTTACGACGGTTGCGCCAACTATTCCTGTCGATGCAGCTAATAATGCGCCAACTATAACTACCGAAATTGCTAAACCACCTTTCTGTTTTCCAAATAGAATTGCCATTGTTTCAAGGAGATTTTCGGCAAGTTCGGATTTTTCGAGCATGATTCCCATAAAAATAAACAGCGGAACAGCCATCAAAACATAATTGTCCATCGTCCCTTTGAAGCGAGAAGCCAAAGCGTTAAATTCTGCTGCATGAAAAAATTCAGGTGCAAAATAATAAACCGCAAAACCAAATAATACTGAAACACCTCCCAGCGTAAATGCTACAGGGTAGCCTTTAAGTATCAATATAAAAATGAGAACGAATAAAAGTATTGCAAGTATTTCCATTATTTTTGAATGAGATTTTTTTTTAAATGTTCAATTTTTAATGATGAATACTCCGCTGTTTGTTGCAATCGAAACAGCGGAGTATTCATCATTCAACATTCCTAATTACTGCCAACGAACGGATAATTGATGAAATCGCTTGTAAAGTCAATAATAGAAAACCTATAAAAATGATGAATTTTAGTATAAATAAATAAGGTAATCCACCTTGCTGTGCCGATGACTCATTAATAGCCAACGAATAATTCGCATAGCGAAAAGCGACTTGCAAAACGACAACACACCAAGGAAGTAAGAATAAAACGCCTCCACTAAGATTGACCCAAGCTTTTTGTTTTGGTGTTCCATTCGCATAAAAAACATCGACTCTGACATGCTTGTCTTCCCGAAACGCATATCCCGCGCCCAAAAAGAAAATCATTGCAAAAAAGTACTTTTCCAAATCCAATACCCAAATATAAGTGGTATCAAAAAAATACCTAGCAAAGACATCAATACATATCAACACAACTAATAATGCTGTAAAATAACTAGCAAAACGACCAGCAATTTCATTGATTCGGTCAAATAAATGAGCAGCAGATAAAAGAAATTTCATTTGATTGATTCTTTTTTAGAATTTTCAAAATTATCACTAAAATGAAGTGTATTTATTCATAACAACAAAAATTCACCTCCAAAACGTACTAAATGATAAATTTTTAATACTAACAACA
>CAKZLT010000749.1 GCA_937127195.1 uncultured Saprospiraceae bacterium | reverse complement strand
GGTGATTACCCAAGAAAATGAAGCAAAGAATAAAGGCAAGAAATAAACGGGTTGCCAGTTGCGGGTTGTGAGTTGCGGGTTGGCTACCGCTGCTAGCTTGAAAACAGCGGTAGGCGACCGACAACAGATAACGGAGTACTCACAACAGATAACTGATAACCAATAATTTTATTACTATTTTGGTTATATTCCTTTCAAAAATCCATGTATTTTATCGTTATAATTATTATTTTTGTTAGTAATATGTTTGCCCAATTAGACCTTATAGGCTTTCAAAACCTATAAAGTCTGGCATTTCTAAATAAGTAACTATTCATTTTATCAAAATAAATGGCAGCGAAACAGCGGAAAAGGAAACCCATATCCATTAATTTTAAGTTTAAGGACGAACGAGTAACGAAGCTTTTCGGATTAATTTCCGTGATTATTGCGGTTTACTTATTCATTGCCTTTGCTTCTTATTTATATACTTGGCAAGAGGATTTCAATTATGTCAATCGATTTAACTGGGGTATTTTATTTGAATTCAAAATCGAAATTCACAACTGGCTCGGACGCTTAGGCGCGATGGTTTCACATCAATTTTTCTATTGGTGGGTGGGCTTGCCATCATTTATATTTGTTCTTCTGTTATTCAGAACAGGAATGAATTTGATATTGGAACGCCCTTTGGCAGCACTTAATGATTGGTACAAATTCGGATTTATAGCTATTTTTTGGCTATCTATATTTTTGTCATTTGTATTCGGTGACTCAACTTTTGCTTGGGGTGGTGCATTCGGAAACGGTATTACGACTTGGTTGCAATCCGTTGTTGGCGTATTTGGGACGTTTATTGTGATTTTTGGTTCTGTGATTGGCTTGATTATTTGGTTTGTGAATCCCAATTTTAACGAATGGACAATTGACCGCGCTTTATATGAGTTTAGGATTATTTTGGAAAAATGGCTGCCGAAGAAGCAACACCATTATTTAAAATACATCAAAACGAATTATACGCCTCCTGTTGCACCTTCGAAACCATTAAAAGCAAAAAAACAAAAAACACAACACGAGACACTTCAACCTGATAGCCTTTCTAAAGAAGACCTTGAAGTTACTTTGCAAAGTGAAGAAAACGATAGTATTCAGTTATTGGAACAAGGCGAAATTGAGTTTTTGGATATTAATAAAAATCCTAAAAAAACAGCTAAGAAAACTTCTAAAAATAGCTTAGGAATGGGCGGTGATGATGATTTGGAAATCGTTATTCCGAAGGCAGAAAAGAAAGAAGATGTCGAATTTAATGATTATAAAAATGAGCCGTTAGACATTCAAGAAGGCAATGAAAAGCATTTTGAACCGTATGACCCGACTTTAGATTTGGCATCTTACGAAAATCCAGTTTTGCAATTATTAATTGAATATGATGAAAATCTAGAAATCGACCGAGCAGAACTAGAGAATAATAAAGACCAAATTATTAAGACGCTTTTGGATTATAAGATTGAAATTATAAAAATCAAAGCGACAATTGGCCCAACGGTTACTTTGTACGAAATCATTCCTGCACCTGGAGTTCGTGTTTCTAAAATCAAGAATTTAGAAGACGATATTGCACTTAGTTTGGCAGCATTAGGTATTCGTATCATCGCGCCGATACCAGGAAAAGGAACGATTGGTATTGAAGTACCAAACAAAAAAACGCGTATCGTTGGTTTACGCGAAGTCTTAGCTTCCGAAAAATACAAGCGCGCCAAAATGGATTTACCTATTGCACTAGGTCGAACAATTGACAACGAAGTGTTTGTAGCTGATTTGGCTAAAATGCCGCATTTGTTGATTGCAGGTGCAACGGGGCAAGGTAAGTCAGTTGGTATTAATACGGTGTTAATGTCTTTATTATACAAAAAACATCCATCGCAATTAAAACTTATTTTGATTGACCCTAAGAAGGTTGAGTTGTCATTATACACCAAATTAGAAAACCATTTTTTGGGTTATGTCCCAGAATTTGAGCCGATTGTAACGGAGATGACGGAAGTAACGGCAACGCTTAATTCGTTGTGTATCGAAATGGATACACGCTACGATTTGCTCAAGCGCGCGCACGTCAGAAATATCAAAGAATACAATCAAAAGTTCATTCAACGTCGATTGAATCCCGAAAAAGGGCATCGCTTTCTACCTTACATCGTATTAGTGATTGATGAATTTGCAGATTTGATTATGACGGCTGGTAAAGAAGTAGAGACCCCAGTTGCACGTTTGGCGCAATTGGCGAGGGCTATTGGCATCCATTTGATTATTGCAACGCAGCGTCCTTCCGTAAATGTAATCACAGGTATCATTAAGGCGAACTTCCCTGCCCGTATTGCTTTTAGGGTAACTTCTAAAATCGATTCGAGAACCATCTTAGACGCATCGGGAGCTGACCAGCTTATTGGTCGTGGCGATA
>CAKZLT010000748.1 GCA_937127195.1 uncultured Saprospiraceae bacterium | reverse complement strand
AGGCGAGTATTTTTAACGCAGTATAAATGAAAAACAATAAGTTCGACTGGTAGGTTATTTTTTGCCTAATCCCTAACTACTAAAAACTTAGTTCATTACAGAATTTTTAAAATCCAAAAGACGTTACCTATTCGATGGTAATGTCTTTTGGATTTTAGAAGGATTGAATCCCATAAGAAGGCACATTTTAATTTTAATTATCATATATAAATAAAAAAACAATTTGTTATATATAACTTTTCCATCTCACCTTAAAATACATTTCTAAAATTCTATCATTTTAAATTATTTAGATTTTGTCTTTTATAAAAACTTGAAAGCCAATTCTTTTATAAAAAAATAAAAAATAAAAAATGAAAACTCATATCACTTTATTCATGCTCATTTTGGCGATAAGCTGCTTCAATTCTGCACAAGCACAGTCAGATGATGAACCATTTTTCACAGGTTTGGAATTTAATCAGAAATACGATACCATTTTGGCAGTTCCGATGATGATGACGCGGAGTTATTCGGCAATGCCTAGTGCTTACTCACTCAAAAAGTATTGTCCAACGCCTAGAAATCAAGGTCGTCAGGGGTCATGTGTTGGCTGGTCAAGTACTTATGCTGGGCGAACTATTCTACACGCTCGAAAAAAAGGCTGGACTAATCAAGCAACGATTACTTCCAATGCTTTTTCGCCTTCTTATACTTACAATCAAATCAAATTGAGTTCCGATTGTAGCCAAGGAAGTTACATTAGTTCGGCGATGAATGTGTTACAAAAGCAAGGCGCGCCAAAGCTGGCAGAACACCCTTACGCTTGTAATCAAGCTATTTCGTCAAGAGATAAATCCAACGCCAATCCACACAAAATCAAAGCATATCACCGATTATCTTATGATGCTAATAATAAAAATAAGACTTTAAACAACATCAAAAAATCGTTATCCAATGGAAATCCTGTCATTATCGGAATGTCCGCTTATGCCTCATTCACCTATGCCAAAGGCGTTTGGAATGGCTCACAAGACAACTTTCGAGGAGGTCACGCAATGACTATTATTGGATATGATGATAATAAATATGGTGGTTCATTCGAAATAATGAATAGCTGGGGAACAACTTGGGGCAATGGCGGATTCATTTGGGTTCGTTACAATGATATGTATAAAAACTGTAAAGAATACTACGAGATGGTTGGTTATGCTTCCGCTCCAGCACCTAATAATGATAAATCAAAACCTGTTACAAAAAGAAAGAAATATGATTTGAATGGTTCTTTCAAACTAGTCAAATCCAATGGGCGTAAAATGTATGCTACTTTAGCCAAAAATGCTAATCGCGATTTTAATATCGTAAAAAAAGGAAACAATACAGCAAGTACTTATAAGCTCAATTCAGCACAACGTTCTGGCACAGAGTTTCAAATTCATATTTCAAATAATGAACCCGCTTATGTTTACCTCATTGGCTACGGTACGACCTCTCGCAAGGTTAGCGCATTATACCCTTTTGACGGTTTTAGTGCTTATTTAGGTTATAAAAAAAATGACATAGCCATTCCTAGTGAAGATTATTATGTTGCATTAGATAATAAAAAAGGTAAAGATTATTTATGCGTTTTATATTCTAAAAAACCATTGAATATAAAAAATATAGCAAGAAAAATTCAGAATCAAAGCGGTTCTTTTAGTGATAAAGTCAAAAAAGTATTAGGCAGCCAAATCGTAAAAGGTAGCAATATTGAATTTGATAAAAATAACATCAAATTCAAAGCTGCCTCAAACGGCAAGACTATTGTTCCTATGATTTTGGAATTTGACCATATCTAGTTTCTGGTTTCTGCTACCGCTTCTTACAAAATAGCGGTAGCAGAAACTAGTCACTAGAATCTAGAAATCATAACAATTGCTTATTTTTTTCGTAGAGGAATAGAAAATTAAGATTTATAAAATCAGACAATCAATTATGAAACGGATTATATTATTCAGCATAGCACTTTTATTTTGCGCCTTTTCATCTAATGCACAAGAGGCATATTGTGATAATAAAGTAAAGTCAATCAGCATCACTGACGGTGGTGACTATGTGATGCCATACAACCAGAAAGATGCCTATTGGACTAAGACTTTGCCCCAAAACATGATTGATAAAATCTGGGAATTGTATCGTAAAGGAGAAAGCATCAAACAGGTTGCGACCAAAAGCGATGGTGGCTTTGTCATTCTTTGGGGGCAAAATCAAGCTAAATGGTCTAATGTACCAGATGAGTTGAGTGAAAAAATATTGGAACTCAACAAAAATGGGAATACTATCAAGAATATTGCACTACGCGACGATGGCGCATTTGTTATTCTTTGGGACAGAAATCAGGCAATGTGGACAAAAACAGTACCGACCAAGCTCGTTGAGAAAATCAAAGAACTCAATAAAGCAGGTGACGAAATTAAACAAGTTGTCTTAACTGATAATGGTGATTATATCATTCGTTGGGGCAATAATCAAGCTCAATGGACGACAAGTAT
>CAKZLT010000747.1 GCA_937127195.1 uncultured Saprospiraceae bacterium | reverse complement strand
AAACATTTTCATGCTCATGATGATATATCATCACTTCTTTAATCTTCTTAAAAAAATTATTAAAATTATTGGAGACCGATAATGTTAAGTTATTATTTAGATTTGTCAATTGAGGAGCGTGTTGATATTGTTGAATTAATTTCTCAATAATTTCGGTAGTATCAGCTAAACCTCCAGATAATATTAAAATATCTTTTGAGGAGAAGAGGCTTGAAAAAAAACTAATATCATTATAACGAGCTATTTTTTTCCTTTTCCATCTATATTATCATATCCAAAATCATATATGGTATATCTATTCTTTTCGTAAAGAATACCTAAATCTAAATTAGAATTAAGTAATGTTTTTTCTTGACAAAAAGCTCTAAGTTCTTCTATTGATGGGTATTTATAGTTAATATACCAGTACGCTTGAATAGCACCGTCTATATAGTAGTCTTGTTCTATAAAATTATCTTTAGATTCTAGATTTTCTACTGATATAAAAAAATTATCTAAATCATTTTTCTTTTTGTAAAAAGAGAAAAATTTATAGCTAAGTATACATAAAATAACAACAACAACACTAAATCCTATTAATTTTGGCTTTTTCATAAGTTTTTTGTTAAAAACATTACCTCTAATTATTCGGGTGTATAACAAATTGTCGCATATTTGCGAAATTTTAAAAACTTGGTCAATCCCCTACTCGCGCCCACACGTACCATTAAGCATAAAAAGATAATCTATATAGATGTTAGAACAGGCAAAAAAACAAAAAATATTACGTTCTTTGGAGTAGTCTTTTTATAAAAATCAACTACAATGAACGCAAACTATCCAAATCTAACCATTCCTATTGACGAAATCAAACAATTAACTAATCAATATTTTGGTATTAAAATCCAAAAAATCAAACCGCTTCAAGGCGAAGTTGATTTTAATTTTTATATCAAAACCGACCAATCAGAAGAATTTGCCCTAAAAATCAGTCGTCCTGACACCGATACCAAAGAGCTTGATTTTCAGGCAGCTATTCTAAATTTTCTTAGTAAAAAAGCTATTCCTTTAGATTTGCCGACCGCTGTTCCGACAATTGAAGGTGATTTTTATAAAAAAATAGATGCTAAGTACGGTCAAAATAGATTCATTAGACTTCAAAAATGGGTTGATGGTCGTGTCGTAGATTCTATCAATCCTCGAACTGATGAAGTGTTACAAAATTGGGGAAAAGCGATTGGTCAACTTTCTACGCATTTACAAGATTTTGACCACGAAGCAGCGCACCGTTTTTATAAATGGAATCCTTGCGAAACCCTTTATTCGCGCCAATATTCAAAGCATTTTCAAAGTCAAGAACAAACCAAAATAGCGAACTATTATTGGAGTTATTTTGAAAAAAATACGCTTCCGAAATTATCAAGTTTACGAAAAAGCGTCAATTACGGCGACGGTCACGAACTGAACTTAATTGCCAATCTCGACCTCAAAAATCCTCAAATAACAGGCGTAATTGACTTTGGAGATGCCTTATATATGCCAACGATTTGTGATTTGGCGATTGCTTGTGCTTACGCAGGAATGGGATTTGAGCAGCCTTTAACTGCAATGAAGGAGGTCGTAAAAGGCTATCATTCCGTTTTTCCGATAACTGAAAAAGAGCTAGAAGTCTTGTTTTCGTTGATTACTGCGCGATTGATGATTACGGTCGCGAGTGCGGCGCACAACAAATTCAAAGAACCTGATAATGAATATTTACAAGTCAGCGAGCGACCTGCTTGGGACGTTTTACAGAAATTAAAACCCATTCATCCGAATTTGGCGCATTATACTTTTAGGGCAGCTTGTGGTTTCGTTCCGCATCCGAAGGCGGCTTTTTTTAAAAAATGGGTCACTGAGCAGTCAATTAACTTTGCTTCCGTGGTTGATTTTTCTAATAAAAAAATAGAAATTTTAGATTTAAGCGTTGGAAGTTTGGACTTAGGAAACAACCATGATTTTGATGACCAAAAGCGTTTTGCTCGAAGTTTTCAGCGATTAATGGAAGACAAAGAGATTGAAATAGGCGTTGGTGGTTACGGTGAAATTCGTCCATTTTATACAACTGATGCTTACCAAGTAATCGGTAATCATGGGTTGCAATGGCGAACCGTTCATTTGGGTTTGGATATTTGGGATGTAGCAGAAACGCCTGTTTTCGCACCTTTGAATGGTGTTATTCATAGTTTTAAAAATAACAATCAAGACCGCGACTATGGCGGAACGATTATTTTGGCGCACGAAATTTCGGAAGATTTCACTTTCTATACCTTGTATGGTCACTTGAGTGTTGCCTCTTTGGAAGGCTTACAGGTTGGTCAATCTATCGCAAAAGGCGAACAAATGGCAACTTTTGGAATACCAGACGAAAATGGAGGTTGGCCACCACATTTACATTTTCAGGTGATGTTGGATATGTTTGATAACGTGGGTGATTTCGCTGGAGTCGCTTATCCGAGTGAGCAAGATATTTGGTTGAGTTGCTGCCCAAATCCTGCCTTACTCATTAGTTCCGCGACTATTAAAAGCATTTTTAAAGAAAAAAAGAAAGATGCTACAACAGAAATAACAGCAGGAAACATTCTAAAAACAAGACAAAAACACCTTGGACGTAGTTTGAGTCTTTCTTACCAAAATCCGTTGCATATTGTTCGCGGTTATGGTCAATATTTATATGATACAACTGGTCGAAGATACTTGGACACGGTCAATAATGTCGCGCACGTTGGTCACGAACACCGTCAAGTTGTCCGCGCTGCACAGCGTCAAACGGCAGTTTTGAATACCAATACACGCTATTTACATGAAAATATTACAAGGTTCGCAGAGCAATTAACCGCTACGCTTCCGCCCGAATTATCGGTTGTTCATTTTGTAAATTCGGGTAGTGAAGCCAACGAATTAGCATTGAGAATGGCGGCAGCTTACACGAAGCAACAGGATATGTTGGCAATAGAAGTTGGCTATCATGGGAATACAAATCGGGTGATTGAGGTGAGCAGTTATAAGTTTGACGGGAAGGGCGGACAGGGCGCACCTGCGACGACGCACGTGATGCCGATGCCTGATATTTATCGTGGTAAACACCGAAATCCACAGACGGCAGGCAAAGAATATGCGGCTTATCTTGCAGCAAAAATAGCAGAATTGAACGCCGAAGGAAAAGGTATTGCGGGTTTTATTTGTGAAAGTATTTTGAGCTGTGGCGGTCAGATTGTCTTGCCCGAAAGTTATCTGAAATCAGCTTTCGAGTCGGTTCGAGCGGCTGGCGGTGTTTGTATCGTGGATGAAGTGCAGGTTGGTTTTGGTCGAGTGGGTAGTCATTTTTGGGCATTTGAATTGCAGGATGTTGTACCAGACATTGTGACAATGGGTAAGCCGATTGGCAATGGTCATCCGCTCGGCGCGGTAGTTTGTACGCCCGAAGTTGCAGCAGCTTTCGCGAATGGCATGGAGTATTTTAATACTTTTGGTGGCAATCCTGTTTCGTGCGCAATTGGTTCGGAGGTCTTGAATGTGGTTAAAAATGAGGGCTTGCAAGCAAATGCTTTGGAGGTTGGTAATTTTTTAAAAAATGAGCTGAATGATTTAAAAAGCCGTTTTCCGATTATTGGTGATGTCCGCGGTCATGGTTTCTTTTTGGGTTTTGAGCTGGTCAAAAACCGCGAAACGCTCGAACCTGCACCAGAACAATCGACTTATCTAGCCAATAGAATGCGACAACTTGGCTTTTTGATGAGTACCGACGGATTGCATCATAACGTGATTAAGATTAAGCCGCCAATGTGTTTTAATTTGGAAAATGCGGATTTGTTATTGAATTTTTTGGAAAAAGTGTTGAGTGAGGACTTTATGCAAGTGGATTAATAAGGCATATAACAAAAGTAGTCAATGACTTCCTTCTTTCTTTCTTACTCTGAAGACTAATACTCTGATGAATTAAGGAAGTTAAAGAATATAAATCGACTTTGTTATTTTCTTGATTGATATCGTAATATCTACGTAAACTTATTATTGGGTATGCTAAGTGAAGAAAAATGCTAGAATTAAGTAAAGAATTAAAAGGATTAACGAATATAGAAAAACTTAGATCCTTAGCAGATTATTACTTTCAAAAAGAGGAATATGACATTGCATTACTTATCTATTATAAGTGTTTTGTAATGGCTGACCGAATTTTTATGCTAATTAGCATTGAGAAAGCACTAGAAAAATATAACACAATTGGTTATCATAATAAAGCAGAGATTGATGCCTTTCAACAGAAAGTGGTAAAAACTATATATAGCATTATAGAACAAGAATGGTCTAAATATGAAAAAAGAGAAGAAATAGAAAGTAATAAGTTATTATGTGATTTTAACTACTTCATAAACCGTGGTGAAGAAGAATTCGCATGGAAAGTTTTTCAGCTCCATTTTTTTCAAGAGTTGGAATTTGATAGTAAAAACTTTATTGAGCAAGTATTTACCATGGCTTCATATGCCAAAAATTGTAAAAGACTCTTTAAAGAAGTGCTACAAAAAGAAAGGGATGAGTTTGTTTATCAACAAAAAAGCTATTTATTAAAAAAATTAAAGGACGAAAATAATTGGATAGAGGTTCAATGTGACTTTTGGTTCGATGATATTTTAGAAGTTTTCCATGATGATTTAGGCTGGTTTGACTTAAGTGAACAACTTATCAAGCTAGAAATAAAAAGGTGTCAAAAATATAGCATAGGCATCGACTTATATGAATTAGGTGTACTTATTGGTGACAAAAGACATGGTGACAAAAGAGCATTAAATTTAATCATAGAAGGCTTATCCAAATTAGATGAAACTAGTCAATATTGGTTTTTTAAATCTGGTATTTATGAGAATTTGTCAGATTTGCGGGATGCTTTCAAATGCTTATCAAGTGAAAGTCAAGAAGAACTATTTAGATTTGTAATGAAGTATGAAAATCTAATATTAAAAGTACCTATTTATATTCAAATTTATCCTGTTTTGAAATCAGCTAAAATAAAGGAAGAAATCAGACAGCCAAT
>CAKZLT010000746.1 GCA_937127195.1 uncultured Saprospiraceae bacterium | reverse complement strand
GTGATGGTAGCTTTTGTGGTGTCTCCTGGTCCTCGCAGGAACACGTCCTCACCGTGAGTTGCTCCAGAGATCGGGGTGTACTTCACCCGATAGCTGCCGACATCAGCCCGACTGTTAGTCCACTCCAGAGTGATGCTGCTGTCTGTCTGAGAAATTGACCGCAGGTGCCTTGGGGCATCCAGGGCTAAGATACAAATATAACAATCAAATAGTATTTTAATATTTGCACAGACCACAAATGTATTATTTCGGTTACTATGAGACATCGAGCCACAACGTTTTTCAGTATGAAAAACATATATGGGCATTCCCGAATCATCTTCAAATAAATATAAATAAAATAAACAAAGACAAATTGGTTAAAAATAGGGAAGTGGGCTTGGACTAACAACAGAAAACAAATAAATCCTGTTAAAGACACATTTAACAGCCTGAAGCTGTGTCATTTTACATGAGCTACAAAACTACATTACATAAATATTTAAAGAAAGTATACGTTAGCTTAAGATACAAGATACAAGATATATTTATTAGTCCCACACACATGCACAGACACACGACATGCAAATGGGGGGAAATTTGTCCTCTGCTTTTGACCCATCTGGTGAACACAGGAGGACACACAGAGCAGTGGGCAGCCATGCACGGCGCCCGGGGAGCAGGTGTTGGGGGAGTAAGGTGCCTTGCTCAGGGGCACTTAGACAGTGGGGTAGGGAGAGTCCTCTTGGACTTTTGAACAGATCCAGGTGTTGTCCATCCAGGTACGTTTTTTGACACTCCGTGGAGTCGAACCAGAGACCTTTCAGTCTGATGTCCATCATTTTCTGCCCCAGTCCAATTTTTTTTTAGAATTAAAAACTAATTTTTCAATGAAAAATATCATTACGACCATTTTTATGGTATTCCTTACTATTGCTTCTTTTGCACAAATGGAAGGCGAAGTTATCTATGTTACTACTATTAACATTCATAAACAACTAGATGAGAGAGGTGGAAGAAGAGCAGAGAATATGAAAAAAATGCTTCCAAAGACTCAACAAATAAAACAGGTGCTTTATTTCAATGAAACAGAGTCCTTATTCAAAAAATTTGTAGAAGAAAAAGATGTTGATGAAGCTGATATAGAAGAAAACCGTAATGTTAATTTCATGATGAGAATGATGGGCGGTGGCGATGAAGATGAGAGTTATACCAATCATGATGAAGGCACAATACTTCAAAAACGTGATTTTTTAGGAAAAACTTTCTTAATCACAGGCGAACAGGAAGAAAGAAAGTGGAAACTTACTGGTGAAACCAAAAAAATTAATGGTTATCAGTGTATGAAAGCAGAACTTCAAATTGAGCAGCCACAAAAAAAAGAAAAGAAAGAAAAAAAAGGTAAAGAGGAAAAGAAAGGCGAAGAAGCTAAAAAAGATGATAGAGGTTCTCGTGGCAGAGGTTTTCGTAAGCCTAAAAACATTGTAGCATGGTTCACTACTCAAATTCCAGTTTCAGTTGGACCAAAAGGATTTGACCAACTTCCTGGATTGGTTATTCAGGTAGAAATTGGTGGACAAGATAACTTAATCACTGCCGAAACCATCAATCTAAAATCATTAGAAAAAGGAACTATCAAAAAGCCTAAAGGAGGTAAAGAAGTCACTCAAGAAGAGTATAGTGAAATAGTTAAAGAAAAAATGAAAGAAATGCGTAAAGAACGTCGCGGACGAGGTGGTCGCGGCGGAAGAGGTGGTCGCCACTAATTTTTTTCGTCCTGTCCTAAGTGAAGAAAAATAGGACAGGACGATTTTTTTTTGAATAACAAAAAAATTATCTAAATAGAATGAGAAAAATTTTATTAATTTCTTGTGCTTTTCTGTTATTAGGATTTAACTTAAATGCACAAACAAAATTTAGTGTCAAAGGCACACTACAAGACACACTCAACGAGCCTATGGCTGGTGCAACGGTTGTGCTTTTGAATGCGAGTGACTCTGTTTTATATAAATTTGGGGTATCTGCTCTGAGCGGTACTTTTACAATCAAGCGAGTAGTAGCTGGCGATTATATTCTGCAAGCAACTTTTGTTGGTTATCAAACTTTAAACAAAAATATTACGGTAACAGAAAACACAAATGTTGGTGCTTTGACTCTACAACTGAGCGCTCAAAACTTGGGAGAACTCACCGTAAAAGCTGACGCAATTCCGCTTGAAGTTCGTAGTGACACCATTGCTTACAATGCTGATGCGTTCAAGACACAACCTGGTGCAGTCGTTGAAGATTTGCTCAAACGCTTACCTGGCGTTGAAGTCGAAAAAGATGGATCAATCAAAGCCCAAGGTGAAGAAGTTCAGAAAGTCGTCGTGGATGGAAAAGAATTTTTTGGTACTGACCCACAGACGGCAACTAAAAACCTCCCCGCAGATGCAATTGATAAAGTAGAAGTTTATGACGAGATGTCGGACGAGTCCGATTTTACGGGTGTAGATGACGGTCAACGTACCAAAACAATTAATCTGACACTCAAAAAGGATAAGAAAAAAGGCTATTTCGGTAACTTCGAAGCTGGTTACGGTACTGAAGACCGATTTAAGGCGCGTAGTAATATCAACAGATTCAATAAAAAAACGCAAACCTCTTTTATTGGAATGGTCAATAATAATAACGAACAAGGTTTTTCTATTCGGGATTATGCTGATTTTATGGGCGGTTTTCAGAATATCGGCGGTGGTCGTCGCGGTCGTTTTAACTCTAATGACTTGGGTGTGCCTATCAATACAGGTACTGGAGATGGTTTTATTACAACAGGTGCAGGCGGTTTGAACCTCAATCATGAGTTCAAAAAAGAAAGTACTTTGAATGTCAGTTATTTTTATACCAATATCTCAAAAGATTTAGAAAGAACAATTGACCGTGAATATATCTTTGGCGGCAATCGCGCTAATACGTTCTATGAGCAGGCAGATACACAGCAAAGCAATTTCCAAAATCATAATATTCGTTCAATTTTTAGGCACAAAATCAATGATAACAATAGTCTAATCTGGCGTGGAACTTTTGGATATAATACTGCTGGGTACGATAATATTGCTACAAATAAGAATTTGACAAGTGAAAATGTCTTAAATAATGAAGCTATCAGTAATTATAATTCTGATAAAAACGCCTTAAAATACAATACTAGTTTGACGCTTCGCCATAAGTTTGAAAAAAAAGGGCGTTCGATGACCGCAACGGGAGCTTTCAACAATCAAGATAGCGAACAAGAGGCTGGTTTACTGTCTAACTTGAATTTTTATAATCCAGATTCAACAACAAATATCGATCAATCCCAGGTTGATAATAGCCAAAACCTGAATTATCAAGTACGCGCTACTTACACTGAGCCGCTCGGAAAACGTCGTTATTTGTCATTTAAGTATAATCATAGAAATTATTCACGTCCTTTAGATAAAACTTTCACTGACGAAGTGACTGGAACTATCATTGATTCGTTGAATGTTGACTATGAAAATGATTATCTATATCATCAGGCAGGTTTAAATTTGAGAATCATAAAAGGTAAATCTAACTTACAGTTTGGGGTTGATGCCCAGTATTCGCAACTAAAGGGGGAAATTAAAAACCGTAATTTTGAAGCAATCAATCAGCCTTTCTATTTCCTTTTACCTTCCTTACAATGGCGTTACGAGTTGGGGCAGTCGCATTTTATTCGTATGAATTACCGTACTTCTGCCAACGAGCCAGACATGGAAGAGCTTCAACCGATACTTGATAATTCTAATCCATTGAGCTTATATATTGGTGATCCGAATTTGCAACCAGAATATACGCATCGCTTCAATCTGAATTATCTCAACTTTGATCAGTTCACGTTTAGTAGTCTTTTTGCCAATATTACAGCGACTTATACAACCAACAAAATCGCTACTATCACAGCAATTGACCGCACATCAACTCAAATTCGTCAACCCATTAATGTTGATTACAGTATGACTTTGCGTGGTTTTGCATCATATAGTACGCCAATTCGCGCTATCAAAAGCCGCATTCGCTTGAATGTCAATTCGACCATTCAACGTAGCTTATCGCCTATTGCGAATATTAATGATGTAAATGATTATCTAGCTGGTATTCCTTCGGATTTGATTACCAAAATACCGCAAACGCGCTACAATACTTCGGGGCGTATCACCATAGAAAATCGTCAAAAAGACATTGTTGATATTTCTGGTGGTGTTCGTTTGACGTATAACAATACTGTATTTGAGCAAAGCAATCAGCCTTCTCAATCTTATTTTCAACAAAACTACTTTGCCGAATTGCTTGTAAATATCGGTAAAAACTGGGCAGTTAGTACCGAATTGGATTATACTATTTATGAAGGCGATGCAGTTGGTACACGTCAAGCTATTCCGATTTGGAAGGCTAATTTGCGTCATTATTTTCTTAAAAATAGACGCGCCGAATTACGCCTTTCTGCTTATGACATCCTTAATAAGAATATTGGAATCAACTGGACAAGTGATTTTAATTATACTCAAGAAGAAGTCATCAACTCATTAGGAAGGTATTTTATGCTATCCTTTAAGTATCAGTTGATTAGTGTAGGAAAGTAGCTCCAATGAGCAAATAAAAAGATAGGATACCGTTGTTTTACGATTTTGAAGCGATAAGT
>CAKZLT010000745.1 GCA_937127195.1 uncultured Saprospiraceae bacterium | reverse complement strand
AGAGAATGGTCCATCATGGGACAAGGGTTAGGAATGGCAATGCGTGGATTGAAACCTATTGCAGAAATTCAATATTTGGATTACTTAATCTATGCATTACCTATTCTATCGGATGATTTGGCAACTTTGCGCTATCGCTCAAATGGAATGCAAAGAAGTCCAATGATTGTCAGAACACGCGGACATCGACTTGAGGGAATTTGGCATACGGGTTCACCTATGGCAATGATGCTCAATGCTCTAAGAGGTGTTTACTTACTCGTCCCTCGAAATATGGTTCAGGCAGCAGGTATGTATAACACAATGCTACAATCTGATGATACGGCGATTATCGTAGAGTGCTTGAATGGCTACCGACTTAAAGAAACACTTCCTAATAATATTGAAGATTTTACAGTGCCTATTGGTATTCCTGAAGTCTTATCTGAAGGAACGGATATAACCTTGATCACTTATGGTTCATGTGTTCGTGTAGCAGAAGAAGGTATCAAAATGTTAGAAGAACAAGGTATTTCAGTTGAATTGATTGATGTTCAATCTTTGTTGCCTTTTGATATAAATCATACGATTGTTGAATCTTTAAAGAAAACTAATCGAATTGTATTTTTAGATGAAGATGTGCCAGGAGGTGCTACGGCATTTATGATGCAGGAGGTGTTAGAAAAACAGAATGGTTATTTTCATTTGGATGCTAAACCAATGACAATTACAGCTTCTGAACACCGTGTTCCTTTTGGAGATGTAGGTGATTACACTTCTAAGCCAAGTGCTGATAATGTATTTGAAACCATTTATACAATGATGAATGAAGCTGATGCAAAGCGATTTCCTTCTATGTATTTCTTAAAATAAATGAACTTCGAGTTTGTGCTGCTATTAAATTAGGAGCTACCATTAATAACGTAAAGCATTAAAAAATAATGCTTTACGTTATTTTTTTGTAAAAAAAGACCCCGAAAAGCCCCAATTGTGCGGTATTCAGACATATTTAATTGTTGTAAACCTATATAATATTTTCTGCTTGTAACATTTTGCAGTGACGCACCTAAAGGCGCTTTATTCGACATTTATAGCCAATTTCTACAAACAGTGCCTTTAGTGACACCCGTGGCTACTCATATTGAACCATTTCATGATTCTAAGAAAACCATTGCACATCTATATAGGTTGGTTTAGAGCATAAAAAAATGCTTTCACCCAATGAAGGATGAAAGCATTTATTCTCAATAATATAAAACTAAATTTTAACGAACAACTCCTAAAGGCATATTATCATCATACTCACCATAGATTACTGGTGTTTGATAATTATTAGTATAATATCTAACATTTGCTTTCACGTATTCGAACAATTCGTTTACAGAAACAACATTATTATTATCATGGTCAGCACCACCTTTCAATCCTCTAATTAAGAAGTGACTGAAAATTCCTTGACGAAGACCATTATTCTCAATTGAAGTTTCTTCTGCTTTAGAAGACATCATTAATGCAGTACCTCCAGCAGAAGTACGGAATGCATCATAATACGTTTCAATTAAGCTCTGAGTATTACCATCTCTGTGTAGAGATTCTTCTACAGAACCAGAGTGACAAGCATCAGCAATACAGATTTTGAATTTAGCCTTGCAATTGTCAAGTACTTTCGTAATATCCGTATGTAATAATTTGTTATTTTGACCATCATAATCAATAGGCAAGAAAGAACCTTTCAAACCATGACCTGAGAAATAGAAGAAAACCATGTCATTTTCAGTTGCTTTCGCAAAAACCTCATTCATTGATGCTACGATACGCTCTTTTGTAGCGTCTTCATCAATCAATACTTGAATTTGCTCATCTGCTAATGCACCACCTTCTGGACTTTTCAAAAACGCATACATTCTGTAAGCATCATCATCAGTATAACGAAGACTCTTCATGTGATTGTAACGAGCTACACCAACTAATAAAGCATAGATTTTTGGTTTTGCGCCTGCTGGGTCAGCTTGAATTTCAGCTTTTGCTTCTCCTTTGAATTCTCCATCTTTCCAGTTTCCTTTCAAAATAGTTCCATCATTAATATACATTGTACCGAAGCCATCAAAGTTATGATTTCTCCATTCTCCAACATACATATCACCATCTGAATAATAGCAAACACCTTCACCATGAGCTACTGAATTCATGAAGTTTCCTTCATAACGAGTGTTGTCCTTATATACATAAGTACCTTCACCTTGTTTACAGTTACCTTCTACACAACCTTTAGCGGCTCTAGTTTCTCCGATGAATTTATCTTCACTCCAAGCACCTTCTTTCACTAAGCCTTCAGCTGTGAAGTGAGTTCCAACTCCGTTTCTTTTTTGATTAACCCATGCTCCAACGTACTTTGTACCATCATTATAGAATACAGTACCTTGCGCAGAGGGCTTACCATCTTTAAAGACACCAGTATATTTTGTGCCGTCTTCATAAACATAAATACCATAATTAGATTGGCAATCACCAGAAATACAACCGTATTTACTTTCTTTTACAAATTGGTTATTCTTCCATATACCTAATTTGATTGTACCATCAGCTAAGTGCATACGCCCCTCACCTTCGATATTTCCTTTTTTCCAAGTACCAACGTATTTCATGCCGTTTGCATATTTCAAAACGCCTTGACCATCACTTTTGTAATTGTCAAAATGTCCGATATATATATCGCCATTTTCATACTTGAACTTTCCATAACCATCACGACAGTTACCAAACAAGCAATTATTTACTTGTGCGTAAGAAGTTGTCGATAAAATGGCAAAAAACAATAGTAGTAAAACTCTGCTTTTCATAATATTGAGAATTTATTTGTTTCGTTCGTTCAATACAACAAATATTATAAAAATATTAGAAGTATTATAAAAATATAATTAAAAAGTATTTTTTTTAATAAAAGCGATGTCACAAAAAAAACTAACTAATCACTTTTATATCTATTTTTTTTATAGAAAAGGCATCTTATTTGAGATTATTACTTAATTCATTTAGTAAATCTTCTAATTGTCTCTTCAATTCTTCTTCTGTCTTTTCATTGTAAGAGCTGCTATTTCGTGCTTTCTTTCTCTGCTCAGCTCCTAGCTCCTCTTGAATCTCATCTATTTCATCTAGTTTCTTTGAATATTTTGAATTCAATTCATCACTTTTTCCAATTAGTGTTTTGACTTTATTTACAATTTTACTGTATTTGCCATCATCGTAATTTGCGCGCTCCTGCTTAATTAAGTCCCTGATTTCCAATCCTAAATCTTTAGTTTTTTGAAATACTTCTTTTGATTGTTGCTTTTCAGTTTCTGAGCCAAAAAAATTATTGTAAATCAAAATCCCAATAATCAAAACAATAGCGTATGATACTAATTTTCCCATGAATAAATTATCGTTTAAAATGATGTTTTATGTTCTACTTATAAGACAGCAATATTCATGCTAAGTCATTTTTGCAAAATGTCACAGAAAAGTTTTAAAATTGATTTCTATAACCTTATTTTTTCCAATATTCCCAAAGTCTAACCTAAATCTAAAAAACAATATTTACTTTAAAGATAAATTTAGTTTACACCTTTATATATCATACGCTGTGCCAAAGTGAAGAGTTACGTTATTTTAGACATTTTTTTTATAAAAAAAAAATGATGCGGCTTAAAATCAAAATGATATTGAATAACATTCTAATAATTTTTCATATTTCCCTATTTTCGCACTTCTTATTAATATGGAACTCGCAAAACACTTATCGTGTTGATGGCAGAAGTTAAGCAATTTTTTATAAAAAAAAGAAAATCAAGCAATAAAAACGATGGAATATAATCCGAGGTCAATTGAAGAAAAGTGGAAGCATTATTGGGACAAAAACCAAACTTATAAAGTTACTAACGACTCTGATAAGCCTAAATACTATGTATTAGATATGTTTCCTTATCCTTCTGGGTCAGGTTTGCATGTAGGTCATCCTTTAGGTTATATCGCTTCAGATATATTTTCGAGATATAAACGTTTGAATGGTTTCAACGTTTTGAACCCAATGGGATATGATGCTTTTGGTTTACCTGCCGAACAATACGCAATTCAAACTGGCGTTCATCCTGCGGAATCTACGGCGGATAATATCAAACGCTACCGTGGTCAGATGGATAATTTGGGTTTTTCTTATGATTGGAGTAGAGAAGTGCAAACAAGTAACCCGAAATATTATCGTTGGACGCAATGGATTTTCTTAAAATTATTTTCGCACTATTATAATATAGCATCAGATAAGGCTGAACCTATTGAGGAATTGATTAGCATTTTTGAAAAAGAAGGAAACGCTACTGTCAAAGCTGCTACTGCACAAGAGACCGTTTTTACATCGGAGGAATGGGCGGCAATGTCTCCTAAGGAAAAGGATGACGTTTTGATGAATTATCGTTTGGCTTACAGAAAAGTAGGTTATGTAAATTGGTGTGAAGCTTTGGGGACTGTTTTGGCGAATGACGAAATCAAAGATGGTTTGTCTGAGCGTGGTGGTTATCCTGTGATTAAAAAGGAAATGATGCAATGGTCGTTAAGAATTACGGCTTATGCAGAGCGTTTATTGACAGGGTTGGACAAATTAGAGTGGTCAGATGCTTTGAAGGCAATGCAAAGTAATTGGATTGGGCGTT
>CAKZLT010000744.1 GCA_937127195.1 uncultured Saprospiraceae bacterium | reverse complement strand
TAAAATTTATTTCCGTAACTACGGCTATGCAAAGAAATTTTGCCTCGTTCTCGAAAAATTTTATTAAAAAAATTACTTGACACTATTAACTTCACTGAATACTAAGTACCTGAACGCACACACATACAACGATTTTTCAGATAACGGCTTTAACAAAAGGTGATTTGTAGTTGCCTTTTCTATAATATTATATCAGTTACCCAATTTTTAAAATGAAACAAAGATGAAACTAATCAATCTTTTTTACCTCGTTGTAGTGCTTTCTTTAGTGCATTCTCAAAGTCAAGCACAATCTCTGTCGCCTACTTATACATCTAATCAGTTTTCTAACACGAATAATACTCAGCACGTTTTTAATGAAATGTTCTGGAGAAATTTGTATCCATTTAGTCTAGAAAATTCTCTAAATTTAGTATTCAATCAGAATAAAAGTCAATTAAATCACTATTCATTAGACTCAAAAGGTTTGAATATTTCGTTTAAATTAACGCCTAATTGTATCAATTCAGAAAATTTACTTCAATGTAGTCACCTTTCTCATTTTAAACAATCCATTAATAATATTGCGAAAGAAGTCAAACGACATCAGTTAACTTCGCAACCTAAAAAAGAGTTAGAGTACCACGATAATTTAATGAATATTTATCCAAATCCATTATATAATCAAGCTATTGTTAAATTTGAAATTCCAAAATCTGGTTTTGGTAAATTGTCTGTTTTTGATTTGACTGGAAACGAAGTTCATAATATCGCCATTGGTTATTTTGATAAAGGTAACTTTGAAGAACGCCTCAGTCGCAAAGACCTTTCTAAAGGTACTTATCTGGTAAGGTTATCTGTTGAGAATTATATCGAAACCAAAAAATTAATTGTAGCAAGGTGATTAGATTTTGGGGGTTGCGAGTTACCAGTTGCGGGTTGGCTACCGCTATTAGTTACTCGCAACCCCAAAAACTTAATCTTCTCTTTTTAATAAAATGGTTAGCCACGGCGCAGTATAAGCGTGACTATATAATTTTAGAAAATTGGTAAATCGTGGCAAAATAATAGATTTTCTACGATTTCCGATATTCAAAACTACTTCATCACCATATTTATCTAACGAAAAATCATCTTGACCAATGAAAGGCACTTTGATTTTTATCTTAAAAAAGTCCTTGGTATCCTCAATAATGAATGGTTTTTCATTATAAAAAATAGCCGCGGGGTCTTCTTCTTCATAGATTTTGTCGCCAATCTCATCCAATAAATCCAATCCAAACACTTCTCTTCCCAAATGCCCAACTTTAAAAATCGGTAACGGTGCAAATGATTCTTCTATTTCTTGTAAATATTTTCCTTGCGATTCTACATACTGACTAAAAACAGAATTATCCTTCAATTCCTCTGGCAAAACGCGATTCACAATCACCGCATCTACATTATAACCATACAATTGCAAATAAGTATAAGCCCGTTTGGCTTCCTGAATCACCATTCGTTCAGGATTTGCAACGATTCTAATCGAACAAACATCTGGATTCAAAAATACTTTTTGAATCACTTCCAGCTTATCAAAAAGCTTTTGAAGTTCTTCATATCCTTTATCTAATGGCACACCCGTTGTTCTTCTCACTACATTTCCAAGCGTCTTAATCGCAAACTTCTGACCTGGAAAAGCTTTTGTTAACCATGATTTGGTCACTTGTGGCAATGACAAAAGCGTCAAAGTCTCGCCCGTCGGCGCGCTATCAATCACAATCAAATCGTAATCATCTTCCCGATAAAACTTCTCCAACCACAAAAACGCTGATGCTTCTTCCATTCCTGGCAAAACGGATAATTCTTCCGCAACCACATTTTCCATTCCCTGCCACTTGAAAATAGTTAGCATCAATTGACGCATACTTCCCCAATGCTTTTTCATAGAATAATACACATCAAACTCTTGTCCCCAAAGGTTTGGCGCGACTTCCGTCGGTTCTGGAGTCAATTTTATATTCAACGCGTCCGATAAACTATGCGCAGGGTCAGTCGAAAAAATCAATGTTTTCAGCCCCGATTGAGCTGCTTTTAGGGCAGTCGCAGCAG
>CAKZLT010000743.1 GCA_937127195.1 uncultured Saprospiraceae bacterium | reverse complement strand
TAGGACTCCGTTTTTTGCCTTGTCTAAATAAAAAACAATGTCGTTCTTTGTGGTAGGTTATTTATTGCCTACTCCCTAATCTCTTTATAAAAAAACTCACTCTATTAGTAGTAATAGTTTTTATTTTATTACACAAATTAATCATTTTTATATTTAAAAAAAAGCAAAATATAAAAATTGGACAAAACCTAATGATGCCTTTTATATATAGTCTAATTCTTTCGACTAACTCATTTATCAAAATCTATACTTTCTTTTCAAACAATCAATCCGTATTTTTGTACTATTGATAGAAAAAAGAAGCAAACTACATGGAGATTAAATTAATCAAAAGAGACGATATAGACCGATTAAAATGGGATAGCTGTGTGCATTATGCAACGAATGGTAGCATTTATGGCTATACCTGGTATTTGGATAATATATCCGAAAACTGGGAAGGGTTAGTTGAAGGAGATTACGAATCCGTCATGCCATTAGTTTGGAATGATAGACTAATGAATATCAAACAAATATACCAACCGTTTTTGGCTCAACAGCTAGGTTTATTTTCTGTCAATGCCTTGTCTCCTAGACGATTGAAAGGTTTTTTGGAAGCCATTCCTAAGGATTACAAAAAAGTCGTGATGCACCTTAACGAACGAAATCGCCTAAAAGAAATGGAAGGTTTTGAGGTCAAAGAGCGCAAAAACTTCATACTCAACTTAAATGATGACTATGAAGTAATTGAGTCTAAATATTCTAAAAACCATAAAAGAAGCCTCAAAAAAGCACGCACTTTTGATAATGTAATTGGTGGAAATGTCAAAGTAGAAGTCCTTATGGAAAACTACAAAAAGTATCAAGGTGTCAAGATAAAAGACTTCAAAGACGATAGTTATCACGCTGCGCATCGAGTTATTTATAATGCTTTGCATCGCGGTAGAGGTTTTATGTCAAGCATTCAAAATAAAGAAGGCGAAATCATGGCAGCCGCTTTTTTTACGATTAGTCACAATAGAATGTCTTTGCTTTTTCCGAGTACTACGCCAGCAGGCAGAGAACGAAATTCAATGCATTTACTGATAGATATGATTATTCAAATGAATTCGGGGCGACCAATGACTTTGGATTTTGAAGGCTCACAGGTCGAATCAATTGCCCGATTTTATAAAGGGTTTGGAGCACAGAACAAACCATATTATCACCTTTCTAAAAACGAATTGCCATTCTGGTTAAAATGGATGGGGAAATAGTTTTTTTTCGAGTTGCGAGTTGCCTGTTGCGGGTTGGCTACCGCTATTAGTAGCGGCTTTCTGCGGTAGCCAACTCGCAACTGGTAACTCGTAACCCGCAACTCGTAACCCGCACTTTTTTATAAAAAATTAATTTGGAAGCAGCGGTTCAATTCTATAATTAGTTTATTTTGTAAATTTGGGGAAGAAAAATTTGGTTCACCTTTTTAAAATAAAAACTATGAAAACCTTTATTTGTACTTTATTCATTTCATTTGGATTGATGACCGTACAAGCTCAAGATATTTCGGTCAAGGCGCAATTATATAAAGATACTGTTGGCTCGGAAGAATATATTAAGATTTCTTTTGTAGTTCAGAATGCTCAAAATGTTGATTTCACCGCGCCCGCGTTCAAGGATTTCGCGGAAGCTACCTCCTCTGGCACATCAACGAATGTTAGTTTTATTAATGGTCAAATGACGCAATCCATGTCATATAATTATATTTTGACACATTTTGGAAAAGGTACTTATGTAATTGAACCTGCTATTATTGAAGTAGAAGGTGAGGTATATCAATCGGATATTTTGGAAGTCACCGTTGTAGAAGTTGCAAAAACGCCTGACCCAATGTCTGAAATGGATAAAATGAGAAGCCGCTTCAATATGGATATGTTTAATATAGATTTGGAAGATTTATTTAATCAAATGCCGAGCTTGGAAATGCCTAAAGAATTGGAAGACTTGATACCAAAAAACGGTGATAAAACTCCAAAAGGCAAGAAAAAAGAAAAGAAGAAAAAAAAGAAAGTGTATAAAATATAGAAAAGAGGTTACAAAACCGTGCCGCGTACTAAGGGAACAGAGAGTCTTTCGTTAGTTGCTCTTTTAGTAAAAAATCCATAGCTTTTAATAAGGCTATGGATTTTTTTTCTATAAAATGAGTTAATCAAATGGGATTTCCATTTATTCATTCCTACTTTTTTTCTAAAAAATGGAACTAATCCGAAAAAACATCCCTTTATATAGGCAGTAAGCAGAATTTTATTATAAAACTATTCAACAACCTATTGAAATAAAACAATC
>CAKZLT010000742.1 GCA_937127195.1 uncultured Saprospiraceae bacterium | reverse complement strand
CATTGTAAGTGACTGCACCCGAGCTTTTATTTTGAATCGCATTCGCGTATTCCCATTCCGTTTCGGTCGGCAATCGAAAACCTGTAAATAATATTCCGTCACTAAATCGAACAGGTCGCTCGCCCCTACTATGCGCAGACGTATCAGGCAAATTTTTACGAACATTACCTTCATATTGACTAATTAAATAAGCCTCTGTATTGAAGTTATCTTCATCTTGTTGGTCTGGATTCCAATTTAAAATTCCTTCTTTCACCAAAATCATTTCGTTGAGCCTGTCCGTTTTCCAAGCGAGATATTTTTGGATTTGCGACCAATTCAAACCCGTTACAGGGTAATAAGCATAGGCAGGATGCGTCAAATAAGATTGTAAATACGGGTCATTATAAGTTAGAAATTTATCATTTTCTAGCTGTTTCGGATATGCCTCTAATGATACTTCTGGGTAACTTTCTGAATAAATGGCGTTCAACCATTTCAAATAAATCGCATAATTGATATTTGGTTCTTCGGTCGCTGACATATAAAAAGACTCCATTTCAGTATTACCTTGAATAAAAACCATATCTGGCGGCGCGGTTTGTCCTGCAATTTGAAAATTAGCTCGTTTGGCAGCTCTGAAATAGCTTTTGTAAACGCTACAAGACGCAACAAATAGCGTTAATATTAGAAAAATGAAGTGTGATTTTTTCATAAAAAAAGTTTTAAAAGGTTGTTAGTTCTTTGACATTATTAACAAACGTAAGAACTTTTAATAGTCGGGCGACGAAGCTCGTCGCGCTACGGTTTACTTATTCCCATTTGACCTTATGACCTTTCAGAACGGGCGCACCTGTAAATGGTAAAATGCAGCGAAAGCCCACTTTTTTAGAAGTTTCATTGTCTTGTAAATGCGTGATTTGTCCGCCTTTTACCATTCTATCAATATCAGAATTAGCTATAATTTGAGCTTCTATAACTTGTTTTTCTTTTTTTAATCTTTGAAGAGAAGCCGCATACGGAGGGTGATTTTTTACTTCTTTTTCGAGCCATCCAATTTGATAATTGACATCGCTAAGTTTTCTTTTGAGTTTAGGACGCTTACTATATCGGTCAATTTCAAATGGTAATCCATCGCTGCCCATTCCTACAAATCGGAAATTTTTCATGCGACCAAGGCTATCTTTTTCAACATAATTACCATTTTCGTCATAAATAGCAGGTTGCTCCGTTTCAAAACCACCATCTTCCAAAATGCTTCGCCAATTCTTGCTGGTGTCTCTTCCGTGCCTATTCAAAACCCATTCTCCAATATCCGTTTCAAAATGAATCGCTCCATAAGAAGCAGGTACTTCAACATAATTATCCTTTGGAAAATAGCTATTATTAGTAATATTCATATTTTTTTGAATAGTGTTTATATAACTATCCACAGAATAATTCAATATAGATTTTAGTATCAGTGGCATAGATACTTGCTTTGTCCAAGTTCTTTTTTTGACCAAAGGAAGTTGCTGATTTCCCCTTTTTCTAGGAGCATTAAGCATAAAATGATTATTCCCAAAAGGATGTGTTTTTTGATTGAAGGATGCTGGTTCTACGCTTTGTTTTTCGTTTACATATTCCCATTCTGCTGATGTCGGCAATCGAAAACCTGTAAATAAAATACCATCTGTGATGCTTATTCCTCTTTCTTTCTTCAATTTTAAATCTCTAACAAACTCTATTTTATATGAAATACTAGATTTGACTTGACCTTGATATTGGTATGCTAAATAAGTGTCTGTTACAAAATTATCTTCATCTTGCTGGTCAAAATTTCTATATAATATACCCGTTTCGATTAAAATCTCTTCATTTAATCGGTCTGTTTTCCAAGCCAAATATTTTTGAATTTGAACCCAAGATAAACCAACCATTGGATGATAAGCATAATTTGGATGTGTCATATAATCCAAAACGGGGTAACTCATAGCTCCATTATCCAACGCAACAGAGTCTTCTAAATTCGGTAACGCCTCCAAAATCACCTTTGGATAAGATTCGTAATAGGTTTTGATTAACCATTGCAGGTAAATAATATAGTTGACATTCGGCTCTTT
>CAKZLT010000741.1 GCA_937127195.1 uncultured Saprospiraceae bacterium | reverse complement strand
GCTATAGAGAAGATCTAAACCTTATGGAAATTTATTCCAGCAATGGTGGTTTAGATTCTGTCAATTACTTTATGCCTTTGCCTAGTTCTCCTCAAAAATTCTATTTTGTTCCTTCTAATGTAAATGGAAATGTAACTAACCTAGAAAAACAGTGGAATTATGCTGCTGGTATTAGACATTATGCACCACGAAAAAAAGACCATGGATTAAGCCTTGTGCCACCAAAATCAGCACTTTGGCTCAATTATCAAGGCAAACGAATAGGGCCAGAACCGATGGTTACCGCATTTGATACAAGGCATTTGGTTCAAAGAATTTGCCAAGAACCTGTCAAGTATTCGTGGCAATTACTGAATTATAAAATAGCACTCAAAGAATTTGCAATTTCGGGTTCAGAAAGTAATGAACTGGTTCGAGATAAGAAGTTTCTTAAATTTATATATCAAACTTTGGTTACAGGAAATAAAAAGCTTGTTAATCAGGTCATGGAAAAATGTGAAGATGTAATTGTAGGTTATTCTGTAGAAGAGTTAGTTGAAAAAATGAATGCATTGACAGGAGAAAAACATGTTGAACTTAATCATGTTCAAAATGCAATCAGTCAATATGACGGTCAAATTGATCGTGGAGTAGCTTTTCATAATGACCCGCAATTGCGCCTAATTACACAAGCGCGTCAATATAGAGGCGATAAGTCAAGAACTTGTAAATATCAAAAAATCGTTGATGACAAGGCAATGCCGTTAATTGCGATTCGAGAATTTATTCTTTCTAGAAAGAGTTTGGGAGGTATTCAAACCAATCTAGATGGTGAAGTGTTGACGAAACCAAACGCTCAAGGCGAACAAACCTCAATCGGTGGATTGTACGCGATTGGTGAGGCAGCAGGCTTTGGAGGAGGAGGAGTTCATGGTCGTCGTTCTTTAGAAGGAACGTTTTTAGGTGGATGTTTGATAACAGCTAGGGTAGCTGTAGCAGCAATTACAGGGAAACCGTTATAATTTTTTGAACAGTAAGAATACTTATTGTTGTATTTTTACAAAGTTGTTTCTAACAAAGAAGATTTGCTTTTTCGTTTTTTTATAAAAAATAGAAAGCAGCTTAAAAAGATGAATTACAGCTTTACACTAATATATCATATTTTATAGAAAACTCTAAAAAGGAAAAGCACTAACTTAATAACAATTAGAACAAATTTAGATGAGTTTATATACACCAACTTTAATAATTGGTGCTGGACCAGCAGGTTTAGCAGTAGCAGGAAGATTGCGAAAAATGGGGTTAACTTTTGAAGTAGTAGAACAATCTAATCAAATTGCGCATTCATGGCAAAATCATTATGATAGGCTTTGCTTGCACACTGTCAAGCAATTATCGCATTTGCCACATTTGCCTTTTCCTGAGGATTATCGGCTTTATGTACCGCGATTGGATTTGGTGAAGTATTATGAAAATTATGCTAAAACGTTCAAAATAGAACCGCATTTTAATGAAAGTGTAAATCAAGTTAAAAAAGAAAATAACCAATGGGTTACAACTACTAAATCTGGAAAAACTTATATTTCTGATAATGTTGTGGTTGCAACGGGTGTAAATAGAGTTCCTCATCAGCCTTCGTGGGAAGGTGATAATATTTATAAAGGGTTGGTGGTTCATAGTCGAAATTATAAAAATCCAACACCATTTAAAGCTAAACGAACTTTGGTTATTGGAATGGGAAATACAGGTGCTGAACTGGCATTGGATTTGGCAGAAAAGGGTGTTGATGTGACTATTTCGGTTAGAAGTCCAGTTACGTTTGTGCCAAGAGATGTTGGAGGCCGCCCCGTTCAAATAACAGCTAAATTATTGGAAAAAATACCTTTTGGTTTTGGTGATTGGCTGGGTACTCAAATTCGGAAAATAGTGATTGGTGATTTAACTAAATATGGCGTTCCAATGTCTAAAATTCATCCTGCTGTTCAGTTGAAAGAGACAGGGAAAACGCCTGTAATTGACTTAGGGACAGTAGAATATATTAAAAATAAAAAAATTGGAATTGTTCCAAATATAAAAGCATTTGAGGCTAATGGTGTTTTATTGGAAAATGGAGAACATCAAACATTTGATGCTATTATATTAGCAACAGGATATCGTGCTCAATTAGATGATTTTGTTGAAAATGTGGAAAATGAATTAGATAAATATCATGTCCCTAAGTCACCGATTGCTTTAGAACCGAGTAATAAAGGAATGTATTACGTGGGGTTTGATAATTATAAGTTAGGTGGTATTCTCGGAACTATTTTTAATGATTCTGAAAGTGTTGCGAAGGACATTAAGGGAAATCAGTAATTTTTTTTGTTAAAAACATTAATTGGTCAAAAAGAATATTTACGAAGACTAACAAGAATATACCGTTTTATTCAAAAAAAATCGTTACATTCACACTAAGATTTTAAAACAAAAAGAGCATACTTATCCAAAATAAAAAAGTCATATCTACAATTTAGAATAAGGAACTTACACAAAACTTTATACCAACCAACTTAGTAAAAGTGGGGAGTTATACATTTAATAATGTATAGTTTCTTAAAGTTTTACTTTGTGATTTTTTATTATTATTACAAATAGAAAATATGTTTAATAGAAGGCAATTTGTAGCTAAATCACTCTTAGCATCATTGGGGTTAGGTCTCGTGAGTTGTGATAACGAAAAGGAAATTTCTAAAGAAGAGGTTTCTCCTTCATCTAGTTTGGGAGGTGCTAAACCTTTGGTCATCGCAACATGGAATCATGGCTTGATAGCAAACGAAAAGGCTTGGGAAATACTTTCTAATAATGGTCGTGCTTTGGATGCAGTAGAGGAAGGTGTAAAAGTAGTGGAAGCTGACCCTAAGGGGACAACTGTTGGAATCGGTGGAACACCTGACCGTGATGGTCATGTTACCTTAGATGCTTGCATTATGGATGAAAAAGGTAATGCAGGTGCAGTTTGTTTTATTGAGAATATAAAACACCCAATTTCGGTCGCAAGAAAAGTAATGGAAGAAACGCCACATGTTATGTTGGCAGGAGAAGGAGCATTACAATTTGCTAAAGAACAAGGCTTTAAAGAAGAAAAATTATTAACAGAAAAGTCTGAAAAAGCTTGGGAAGAGTGGAAAGAAAAATCTAAGTATGAACCAATCATTAATGTTGAAAACCATGATACAATCAGTCAATTGGCGATTGATAAAAATGGCGATATTTCTGGGTCTTGTACAACAAGTGGTTTAGGTTATAAAATGCGAGGTAGGGTAGGAGACTCTCCAATTATAGGTGCGAGTTTGTTTGTTGATAACGAAGTCGGTGCGGCTTGCGCGACTGGATTAGGTGAAGTGATTATGAAAACATTAGGTAGTTTTCTGATTGTTGAATTTATGAGAAATGGACTTTCTCCCAATGAGGCTTGTAAGAAAGCGGTGATGAGAATTATTAAAAAATATGATTATAAAGATTTGCAAGTTGGCTATCTAGCCATTAATAAATCTGGTGAATATGGTGGTTATTCTATTCATGAAGGCTTTTCTTATGCTATTTGTGTTGATGGTAAAAATGAAATGGTTAAAACAGATTACTATGTAAAAGGGGAGTAATAAAAGCACGTTTTGAGTTTTGAGTAACGTGACTTAATTAGATTTTCTTGATTTAAATATTTGGTTATCAAACGAAAACCGTGTCAGTTTTTTTAACTGATACGGTTTTGATATTTATATCATAAATTTTATGTCACTTGTTTAACAAACTTATCAGCAGAAACAGCTCTATTGACCTTTTCAAATGCTTGAAGCAATATTTTAGTCGATTTTGTCATTTTTATGTTTTTCATAAGAGTAAATATATGCAACAATGTTGCATTTGCAAAAATATATAACTATATTTGCAATATTGTTGCATTTGCAATGTTGTTGCATTTGTTGTTTTTCAAAGAAGCAAATTAATAAAAGAGATTCATGTCTATGATAAAAAATGATATAATCAAGGTTTTTATGGTTGTTCTAGGAATAAGCTGTTTATCTAGTTTTTCCTATGGGCAGACATATTACCAATTCATAGGAACAGTGGTTGATGAAAACGACAAACCGCTAACAGGTGCATCTGTCAGTATTAATGCTATCAATAAAGGTGCAAAAACGGATATTCATGGTGATTTTGTGATTGATGATTTATTAGAAAGCACTTATCAAGTCGAAATTTCCTTTTTAGGTTATAAAACATTAAGAAAGACGGTTGCTTTGATAGAGCGTAAAAAATATAAATTTCAATTAGAGGAAGCATCTGTTAAATTGGATGAGGTTGTTATTAAAGATAATTATTCAGAAGATAGAAAAAAGGAAACATCACTGAATATAGAAGTCGTTAATGATGATTATTTGAAAAAAAATCTTGGTGGTAGTTTGATGAAATCTCTCGAAAGATTACCAGGAGTGACAACGATAGATATTGGTTCGGGGCAATCAAAACCAGTAATTCGCGGTCTTAGCTTCAATCGTGTGGTGGTTGTAGAAAATAATATCAAGCATGAATCTCAGCAATGGGGCGCAGACCATGGACTCGAAATCGACCAATATGCGGTTGATAATATTGAAATAATCAAAGGTCCAGCATCATTGATGTACGGTTCTGATGCGATTGGTGGTATCATTGATATGAAAAATAGAAGTGTTCCTTTAGAAAATTCATATGGTGGAAGTGTTAACTTATCAGGCAAAACTAATAATGATTTTTTGGGTAGTTCAGTTTCATTGTTTGCCCGAAAAAAAGGTTTTTTTGCTACAGTAAGAGCCACCATTCTTGATTATGGCGATTACAAAGTACCAACAGATAGTGTTGATATTTATAATTATCGAGTACCATTAAATGATAATCACTTACGGAATACAGCAGGTAAGGAGCAAAATATACATACTTCATTTGGTGTCATCAAAGACCGATTTCAAAGTAAATTTTATATCAGTAATGTCAATACAAGGAACGGTTTTTTTGCAAATGCTCATGGCTTAGAACCTCGTAATGTAGATTTAGAGGTACATGATGCTTCTAGTCGAGATATATTATATCCTTATCAGCAAGTTAATCATTTTAAAGTTATTAATAAGAGTTCTTATTTGTCGGAGAAGTGGAGACTTGAATTAGATTTAGGATATCAACGCAATTACAGAGAAGAATGGAGTCAATATACACAGCATGGTTATATGCCTGCTGTTTTTCCTGAAACATTGGATTTTAATCCAGAAATAGAACGTCAATTTCAAAAAGATATATACTCAGGAAATGCAAAACTCTTTTATAGATTATCCAACAAAACCCAATTAAATACAGGTATTAATGGTGAGTATAAAGAAAATGAAATTGGTGGTCGTGGCTTTATTATTCCTTCTTATAAGCAATTAAGCCTAGGGAGTTTTGTCGTGATGAAACATAATTTTTCTGAAAAAAGCCTAATTCAAGCTGGTATCCGATATGATTTTGGAAATATCAATACCGCCAATCATCAAGATTGGTTTGTATCTCCTATTTATGAAAATGGTGATACAGTAAGTGATTATCTACAAAGAGTGGCGGATATTAATCGTAATTTTTCCAATTTTACATGGTCAATTGGCTATAACTATAACCCCGAAAAATGGTCTTACAAGTTAAATATAGGCAAAAGTTTTCGAATGCCTATTGCTAAAGAATTGGCAGCCAATGGAGTGAATTATCATCGTTTCAGCTATGAAGTAGGTAATGCTGATTTGTCTCCAGAGATTTCTTATCAGTTAGATGCAGGAGTTGAGTATAATTCTAAGAATTTTGCTATTGGCGTATCGCCTTTTGTCAATTATTTTTCGAATTATATCTATCTGAATCCTACTTCTACATTCGATAGACTCTATGGATTTGGTAATCAAGTTTTTGAATACACAGAAAGTGACGTGTTTAGATTTGGTGGTGAATTACACGCACACTACGAAATTTCTAACTTTTTGCAATTGGGTTTTATTGGAGAATATATACATGCAGAGCAATTGTCGGGCGAAAAGAAAGGTTATACTTTACCATTTTTACCACCTGCATCAGCTATTTTTAATATAAAATATCAAAACCCTGAAATAGCATTTATCAAGGATTCGTACATATCTCTTGATTATAGGCTCACAGCAGCTCAGAATAGTATCGTGCCGCCAGAAAAACCGACAGACGGTTATCAGGTATTTAACCTTAGTTTGGGAGGTAATGTGTTTTTAAAGAACCAAAAAATAAATATTGCCATGCAGGTACAAAATCTTTTTAACACTAAATATTTTAATCACATGAGTTATTACAGGCTCATCAATGTACCCGAAGCAGGTAGAAATTTTGTCATCAATATTTCTGTACCCTTTTCGGTAAAAATGAAAGGGAAATAATTTTTAAATATACATTTTTAATTAACGTAAAAATTTCGTTAGAATGAATTTTAAATCAATTTTATTTGTTTTTGCTATCGTAACAATGGTAGGTTTTTCATCTTGTGATGAGGAATTAACTGCACCTGTACTTTCTAACACTGAAGTAGGAGAAAATAACAGTATGACAGCTACTATCGGAGGTGAATTACATATTGATATAGAAATAGATGCACCTGGCAAAATTGATAAGATAACGGTAGATTTAGACCCAGAAAGTGGCTCAGGAGACGACATAGAAGCTGAATACACAAGTTATTCAGGTCAATTAAATGCTGATTTTCATGAAGATTTTGCAATTCCTGCAACGGCAGTAGCTGGAGAATATCACTTTCATTTCACCGTAGTTGACCAAGAAGGTAAATCTACAAGTTTTGAAGCAGATGTAGATGTGCAGTAATTTGGAATAACAGAAGTTCTAGTTATTCTAGCTTCTTTAAAATAAGTTCACTGGAGTTCAAACTTTAGTGAACTTATTTTTTTTCTGATTCTAAGTAGTCAGTCAAGTTAATAGTGTCGAGTAATTTTTTCAATAAAATTTTTCGAGAACGAGGCAAAATTTCTTTGCATAGCCGTAGTTACGGAAATAAATTTTAACGAAGTTATCGGAAATATTTTATCAAAAAATACCGACACTATTAACTTGACTGAATACTTAGGTTATTTATTACTGAATTCATTCAATAATAATACCTAGAAGTAAATTAGAAAGATTTTTATGCGTTTATCGCTAATAAAAAAGCAAAAATGATAGCTAATAAAATTCAAATAAGTCCAAATGGACCAGTGTTTTCTCGTATAGTAGCGGGTGTCTGGAAATGGGGACAATGGGGTTGGAAGTTAAATGACCAACAGCATTTATCCCTTATTCAAAGTTGTTTGGAGCAAGAAGTAACAACATTCGATCATGCCGATATTTATGGTGATTACACCTCGGAAGCCGATTTTGGTCGTGCCTTGCAGTTACAGCCTAGTTTACGGGAGAAGATGCAAATAGTTACTAAGTGTGGAATAAAATTAAAATCCAATAACAGACCAAATCACAAAATTAAATCTTATGACTTGAGTAAAGAACATATAATAACATCGGTTGAAAATTCTTTAAGAAACCTTCACACAGACCGAATCGACTTATTATTACTACATCGCCCGAGCCCTCTAATGGATGCGGATGATGTGGCGGAAGCAATTATTCAACTCAAAAAACAAGGTAAAATTTTACATTTTGGAGTGTCTAATTTTACGCCTAGTCAGTTCAAATTAATTCAGTCACGCTTAGAAATAGCTACGAATCAGATTGAATTGCATTTGATGAAACCGAAACCATTTTTTAATGGAACATTGGATTTGTGTCAGCGAATGAAAGTGTCTCCGATGGCATGGTCGCCTTTGGCAAGTGGTCGAATTTTCACGGATTTGGATAGTGCGCAAGTGCGTAGAATTGTAAGTGCAGCCGAACCAATTTTAGAAAAATATGATGCAGAATTAGACCAAATATTGTTGGCGTGGCTATTGAGACATCCATCAAAAATACTTCCTGTATTAGGAACAGCAAGACCCGAAAGGGTAGAGGCAGCAGTAGATGCGCTTCGTATAGAATTGACAAGAGAAGAGTGGTTTATGCTCTGGGAAGCTTCTTTAGGTCATGAAATTCCTTAAGTAAACAAAAAAAATCACGTATTGATTTTTCAGACCGTGTCGGTTTTTAAAACCGACACGGTCTCATTTTT
>CAKZLT010000740.1 GCA_937127195.1 uncultured Saprospiraceae bacterium | reverse complement strand
GACAGGAGCAGGTAGAGGAATTGGTTTAGGGATTGCTAGTTTTCTCAGTGAAAAAGGACATTCGATAATTGGGGTTGATATAAATTCGAATGAGGAAATGGAACAAGTTTGTGATAGAATTTTTAATAAAAATATTTTATCATTTTTTAAAATCATTAATTATGTACGCAGCAATTGGTGCAGGATTAGCAGTTATCGGTGCAGGAATAGGTATCGGACAAATCGGTGGAAAAGCAATGGAAGGTATCGCACGTCAGCCAGAGGCGGCAGGTGATATTCGTACAAACATGATTGTAGCAGCAGCCTTGGTTGAGGGTGCAGCATTATTTGCAATCGTTGTTGCTTTGATTACTGCTGGATAATTCTTACGAGTTATCTGAATGAAATTAGAAAGACTTGCCAGCGGTTGGCTGGCAGGCTTTCTTATGATGATAAAAGTAGTTTAGTGATTTATTTTATTTATAAAAAATCACAAAATAAAAGCGAAAATCTCGCTCAATCAAATTGAAATTAATTATCAATTATATATAATTATCAGCAAATGATATTTTTAGCAGAATTTTCAGTTATCACACCAGAAATTGGTTTGCTGTTTTGGACAACTATCATTTTTTTAGTTGTTTGGTTTTTGTTAGGTAAGACGGCTTTTGGTCCGATTGCTAAAGCACTTAAAAACCGTGAAGAGTCTATCGACAATGCACTTCAAGCAGCAGAAACAGCTCGTAAAGATATGGCAGCATTAGCGGCTAAAGGAGACGAGTTGGCAAAGCAAGCACAAGAAGAGCGTGCATCAATCATTCAAGAAGCTAAAGAACAAAAAGCTAAAATGATTGAAGAAGCTCGTGACGAAGCTAAAGCGGAAGCAAGCAAAATCATCACAAGTGCTAGTGACGAAATCGAAAGACAAAAACGCGCTGCTATGACTGATGTCAAAAATCAAGCGGGTGCATTAGCTTTACAAATTGCAGAGCAAGTTATTAGAAAGCAATTAGCTGGAAATACAGAGCAGGAAGCATTTGTAAGTGAATTGGTCAAAGACATTAAATTGAATTAATAACGAACAGTTAGAATGACTTCAAAAAAGTACATTGCTAATTATAAATTATTAATTACTCATTATTAATTAAAAAGAACTATGTCTGCAAACAGAGTAGCTTCACGATACGCGAAAGCTCTAATCGAAATTGCCGTTGAGCAAGATAAATTAGAGATTGTGAATGAAGATATTAAGTCATTTTCGAATGTATTATCTAACCGTGAGTTTGAGATGATGATTAAATCTCCAATCATCAATACAGACAAAAAGGATAAGGTATTAGATGCGATTTTCGGCGGTAAAATAGATGCGATTACCACAAAATTTTTCAAAATCATTTTGAGAAAGGGACGTGAATCTTATTTGCCAAATATTGCAGATGCCTTTGTAGAACAATACAAAGCACTTAAAAAAATATCTACAGTTACTTTAACTTCTGCTACAGAATTGAGTGAGAAAGCATTGAATGCTATCAAAGCTAAGTTAACAGAAAGTGGTAACTTTGGTGAAAATATAGAATTTAAAACCTTTGTAGATGCAAGTCTAATCGGTGGTTTTAGATTGGAGTTTGGCGATGACAAATTATATGATACATCTGTATCTTATAAGTTAGAGCAACTCAAAAAGGAATTCAAGAAGAATAATTAAAAACTTTTAAGAATTTTGATATTCAAGGCGTTGAACGCCTAAAGAAAACAAAATTTTAAATCATAAAAACGTTTAGAAATGGTTGATGTCAAGCCTGATGAAATCTCTGCCATCTTAAAACAACAGTTATCTGGATTAGATTCTGCTACTCAGTTAGAAGAAGTAGGAACTGTACTTCAAATAGGTGACGGTATTGCTCGTGTTTACGGTCTTAATAATGCACTAGCAGGTGAATTGGTAGAATTCGAAAACGGAGTTCAAGCCATCGTATTGAACCTAGAAGAAGATAACGTAGGTGTTGTATTAATGGGTGCTTCTGAAGCTATCAAAGAAGGAGATAAAGTACGCCGTACAGGTCGTATTGCCTCTATCAATGTAGGTGAAGGTATGCTAGGACGTGTAGTTGATACACTTGGTAACCCTGTTGATGGAAAAGGACCTATTACTGGTAAAACTTATGAAATGCCGATTGAGCGTAAAGCGCCAGGTGTTTTGTTTAGAGAACCTGTAGCAGAGCCATTACAGACTGGTATTAAAGCGATTGACTCGATGATTCCTATCGGTCGTGGTCAACGTGAATTGATTATTGGTGACCGTCAGACTGGTAAGACAGCAGTGGCATTGGATACCATTATCAACCAAAAAGAATTTTATGATGCAGGAAACCCAGTTTTCTGTGTTTATGTAGCTTGTGGTCAAAAAGCATCTACTGTTGTTCGTATCGCGAACACATTAGAGAAGTACGGTGCATTAGCTTATACAGTAATTGTAGCAGCTAACTCATCAGATCCAGCTCCACTTCAGTTTTATTCTCCGTTTGCAGGTGCTGCAATTGGTGAGTTCTTCCGTGACTCAGGTCGTCCAGCATTGATTGTTTTTGATGATTTGTCAAAGCAAGCTGTGGCTTACCGTGAGGTATCTTTATTATTACGTCGTCCTCCAGGACGTGAAGCATATCCAGGTGATGTCTTCTACTTACACTCTCGCTTGTTAGAGCGTGCAGCTAAAGTAACAGGAGATGATACTATTGCTCGCCAAATGAATGATTTACCTGCTTCTTTAGCAAATGCTAAGAATGCTGATGGTACTCCTTTCGTAAAAGGTGGTGGTTCTTTGACTGCATTACCAATTATCGAAACTCAAGCGGGTGACGTTTCTGCATACATTCCGACTAACGTAATTTCGATTACAGATGGTCAGATTTTCTTGGAAACGAACTTATTCAACTCTGGTCAGCGTCCAGCGATTAACGTCGGTGTATCTGTATCTCGAGTAGGTGGTTCGGCTCAGGTTAAATCAATGAAGAGTGTATCTGGTACATTGAAAGTGGATTTAGCTCAGTACCGTGAATTAGAGGCATTCTCTAAGTTTGGTTCTGATTTGGATGCAGTTACTAAAGCAACTTTGGATAAAGGGGTAAGAAACCTTGAAATCTTGAAGCAAGCTCAATATGTACCAATGTCAGTTGAGAAGCAAGTTGCTATCATTTACTTAGGTACTTCTAACTTGTTGAGAGAAGTTCCTGCTAATAAAGTAAAAGAATTTGAAGAAGCATATTTGGATGCGATGATGAATCGTCACCCAGAATTAATGGCTTCTTTCAAAGATAGAAAGACTAAGATTACGGGCGATGCTAAAACAGCAATGAAGACCGTAGCAGATGAATTAATTAAAAGATATAAGTAAGTGTTGGTTATTGGTGATTAGTGATTAGTTATTGGTCTTTTCTAACGTGAAATATTCACGCTACAAACGACCAATCACTAATCATCAGTCACCAATCACTAATCACCAATTTCTAATAAAATGGGTGCAAATTTAAAAGAAGTTCGTCTCCGTATTAAATCGGTACAGTCAACACAGCAGATTACAAAAGCAATGAAACTTGTAGCCGCTGCCAAATTGCGTAAAGCGCAAGAGGCGATTACAAGCATGAGACCATATTCAGAAAAGTTGAATGCGATGTTGGAAAATATCGTTTCTAATGTGGATATGTCTGAGTTGCAAATCAATTATGGGGTAGAAAGAGAAGTCAATCAAGCCTTATTAGTAGTCATTACTTCTAATCGTGGTCTTTGTGGTGCATTTAATTCTAATGTGAATAAAATAGCAGCAAAAACTATCGAAGAAAAGTATAAGGCTATTTATGATGCTGGTAATCTGACCATTTTGCCAGTTGGTAAAAAGGCGCGTGATTTCTTCAATAAGAATTACCCTAATGCTAAGTTGAATGAAAATTATGTTGAATTATTTAATAATTTGACATTTGAAAATACGGCACAGGTAGCAGAAGTAGTAATGGAAGGTTTTGACAATGAAGACTTTGATAGTGTTCATGTTGCTTATGGTCGTTTCCGTAATGCTGCTATTCAAATTCCTGAGTGTAATCAATTTTTACCAGTACCAAAGGTAGAAGTGGAACAAACAGAAAGTGCTAGTACAGCGAACGCTGACTTTATATTTGAACCAGGAAAGGAAATTTTGTTAAATCAATTATTTCCAAGTATTCTTAAAACTCAGTTTCACCGTTTCAATTTGGAAACAAATGCTTCTGAGCATGGTGCGCGTATGACAGCAATGGATAACGCAACAGAGAATGCTAATGATTTGGTGAAAGAATTGAAATTGACGTACAACAAAGCGCGTCAAGAAGCAATTACAAGAGAACTTTCAGAGATTGTAGGTGGTGCTGCAGCTTTAGAAAGCTAGATATAACATTCAAATTTTTATTCAGGCAAAAAGGCTGATAACTTGCAAAAGTTATCAGCCTTTTTCAGTTTTTGAACCAAATGAACTAAAAGAGAGGTTATAAAGTAAATTTATTCTATCTTTTGAAAAGAAATGAAAAATGACTTATAAGACCAACAAGAAATACCGAAACCGTCAAATCCGCTATCTCATAGTAACAATTATCTCCTTGATTTTGACTATTGGTAGTTTGATTCATGATTATTATGAAGAAGAAGAGGAATATCCAAGAACAGAAGGTTTTATTGATGTGAATGACTTTTGGGGAACGCATATTCTAACTAGAAAAACGCTTGATTGTGCAGACACTTCATATAATCGAGTGGAGGAAATAACGATTGATTGGGATATGTATTCAGAAGAATTGATGTTTGGATACACGGATAAATATCAAGAGTGTAATAGTAATTGGGATAAATTTCGTTTTTATGGAAGGAATTGCTTTTTAGAAAAAAAAATTCAAAAGAATGTGAAAAGTACGATACATCAACTGGTTTTAATGAAAAATGATAGCACATCAGAAACAGCTCCTTTTCGATATGAATACTCGCTTCAAGTAGTTGGAAATATTGAGTCATTTACTTGGCAAAGCTCTTGAACATGGACTGAATTTGATGTTTTTATTCAAAGAATTCGTTATTCTTGTTCGAATATGTCGGTTAGTGATTTGTATTAGTTGATATTCTTCCTTTTTTATGTTTCATTACTTATTGAATTTCTCCTTTTATAAAAAACAACATACCTTCTTTCAAAAAATTACAATGCAAGCACTACAAAGAGTAATATTACTTAGTATTTTCAATATCGTTGTTTTATCGATTCAAGCGCAAGAAAGCAAATTTCAAGTTGGTGTTAACCTCGGAAATCATTTGTCTTTTGCGAGCTTTGATGTGAACGAAAACCTTAAACCTTCCCCTTTGTTAAGGTATTCTGCAGGCATTTTAGCGCGATACAAACTAAAAACAGGCATCAAACGAAAGGCGTTTCATTGGATACCGCCAACCAAAAAGGGAACAATAGCATTGGACTTTGGTGCAAATGTCGTTTTTACGGGATACGATTATCAACTTTCTGACTGGAATACTTATCAAGACCAAATAATGATTGAATTTCCTTTGATGTTGGTTTCTTGGGACGAACGAAGCGTTCTTTTTAAAAGAAGTTGGCAACGAAAAGGGAATACTGTGTATAGTAAAATGGGAGTGAAGCCGTCTTTTTTAATAAAAAAGAAATCAGAAAAACAACTCGAAAGCAACGCAGGAATATTAAGAGAACAAGTAGAATTTGGTGGTTTTAATCTATTTGGTGCGCTAAGTTTTGGAATAATGCACACCACAAAAAAACACCGCTCGATGATGGTAGAATTGAATTTGAATTTGGGATTGTTTTCAACTACGCGAGGAGTGATTGATTATCAATTAAATGGAATATCACAACAATTGAATTTTAGTAGTAATGGACATTATATCGCATTGAAAACGATTTATTTGTTTAAAAGTGATGTTTACAGACGAATACCTACAAGAATTATTTATCATCCAAGGTTTTTGTAAAGGTCTTATTTGTTGAAATAATCAAAAGAAATGAATAACGACTTTCATTTGGTAAGTAAAAACTGTATATTAGGATATATTCTTTAGAGAAAATTTAAGATATGATAGTTGGAGCAAATATTTCGGCTGATGATATTATAATAGATAAAATTCCCAAATCATTGATTTATGAAGTGATTGAGGGAAAGCAATACTATTATAAAGGGTATCGTCAAGTCCTAAATAAACAGAAAACGTTAGAAGATATTATAGGGTCAAGTCGGTTACAATCTGCTATTATTAGTGCCTTGATGATTCACTTTGGTTATATTTTTAAGAAAGAATATAGAGTAGTAGGAAGTGAAGCGGGACTTCATATTTCTAATAATAATAACTTGGCATTGGATTTAGCTTTCTATAAAAAAATAGATTTACCAGCAGAAAGATTGGATAATCATTATTTTGAAGAAGTGCCTGTTTGTGTTTTTGAAATTGATGTCAGTATTGATATTTCAAAGGAAGAAGAACAGAATTATGTTTTTGAGAAAACGGACAAACTACTCAACTTTGGAGCTGAGAAGGTTATTTGGATTTTCACCAAAACACGAAAAATAATAGTTGCTGAACCGAACAAATCGTGGACTATTGATAATTGGAATAAGGATATTAGTGTGTTAAGTGAACGGTTTGTATTGGAAGATTTTTTAAGGGAAGAAGAAATTATTTTATAATAAAATAGTCTAGTTTTAATTTTTAAGAAAACTTACATTCAAATCCTAATCCTTCAAAATCTTTCCAAAAGTCAGGATAAGACTTTCCAACAACCATAGGTTCTTCAATCTGAACTGTACCAATCAGCATCGAAATAGGCGCAAATGCCATAGCCATTCGATGGTCTTCGTAAGTCGCAAAAGAAGGCGTGTGGGTAGGAGAGGAGGCTGTTCCAGATACTTTACAAGAACCGTCAATTTGCTCATCAAAGGCAACTCCAATTTTTTTAAGTTCATTGTATAGTGCCGCAACTCGGTCAGTTTCTTTAATTTTTAAGGTTTTTAGACCCGAAAAATGACCTTTCACACCTAATCCACCACAAATAACAGCGATAGCTTGAGCCAAATCTGGACATTCCAAAAAGTCATAAACAAAGGTAGTTTCTTTCTGAGCTATTTTTGATAAGTGAACACCAGCTTCATTGAAAGTTGTTTTGACACCAAAGTGTTCTGTCATTTCAACCAAAGCAGAATCTCCCTGAACACTATTTTCAAATAAACCATTTAACTGCAAATCGCAATCATCTGCGAAAGCAGCCAATGAATAATAGTAAGAAGCCGCTGACCAATCTGCTTCGACCGTAAACGATTTTGCTTCATAATCCTGTGGTTCTATAATAATCGTTTGTCCTTTCCAGCGATGTGATACTCCAAAGTGAGCCATTAAGTTGAGCGTCATCTGAATATAAGGTAAGGATACAATGTCACCAGTCAATGTCAATTTTAGACCATTTGGTAAGTTAGGCGCAATCATTAGTAGCGCCGAAATATATTGACTACTGACTCCTGCTGGAATATCAATTGCATTGTTTTTGCCAATGTCAGACTTTGGAGAGCCTATTTTTAAAGGTGGAAAACCGTCATTTTCAAGGTATTCAATATTTGCGCCCAAGCGACGCAGTGCATCTACCAAAATACCGATTGGTCGTTGCTTCATACGCTCCGAACCTGTCAAAATTTGGTCGCCATCTTGTAATGCTAAGAATGCGGTCATAAATCTATACGTTGTGCCAGCAGGTCCAGCGTCTCGTATAATCTTATCGGATTCTAATAACTCAATCAATGTTTGAGTATCTTGAGCGGCAGCTATTTTATAAATTGGAAAATCTTTTCCAGATAAAGCTCTAATCAATAAAGCACGATTGCAGATGCTTTTTGAGCCAGTCAAGGAAATAGTCCCTTTGACGGTTTTGTCTTTTTTTAAAATGGAAACGTAATTCATTTTAGGCTATAATATTTGATGTTTGGAAGTAAGAGATGAGACCGCCCTTCGCGTTATGAGATGAAGCATACAGTTAAGTTTTTTTGAATCCTGTCTTTGTCGTCAGGCAGCCACAGAATGTCGAATTTAGAACCAAAGAAGTAGCTACTGCTGTTTTTTGCAACTAAGTAGTCAGTCAAGTTAATAGTGTCGGTACTTTTTGATAAAATATTTCCGATAACTTCGTTAAAATTTATTTCCGTA
>CAKZLT010000739.1 GCA_937127195.1 uncultured Saprospiraceae bacterium | reverse complement strand
CAACGCCAATAACTACAACGACTTATACAGTTGTAGTAGCTAATTCGGCAGGTTGTACGGACACAGCAAGTGTAACGATTACGGTTAATCCATCTCCGAGCGTAACGATTACAGAAACTTCACCAGTGTCTTGTAATGGAAATACAAATGGTGCGTTACTCGCAAATGTAACAGGTGGAACAACGCCAATCACTTACCAATGGAATAACAACATGATGTCTAATTCTATTGGGAATCTAAGTATTGGTTTCTATGCGGTAACGGTAACAGATGGCAACGGCTGTACAGACTCGGCGAGTTATACAATGGTTCAACCGAATTTATTCAAAGTTGATACGGTATTAATAACTAATCCAGATTGTAGTCAAGCGAATGGTAGTGCGACCATAGTAATGGTTGGTGGAACAATGCCTTATAATTATCTTTGGAATAATGGAAATACAAACGGAGTACGAACTAATTTACCTTCAGGTAATTATACCTTTACGGTAACAGACGCTAACGGTTGTTCGGTTAACTCTTCGATTGATTTGATTGAAATCAACGAACCAATTATTAACTCAGTTATTCAAAATGTAGATTGTAGCGGAGATTCTACTGGTAGTATTATACTCAATGTATCTAACGGAATCACACCATATTCTTATAATTGGGACAATGGAGATACAACTAATGGAAGATTGGATTTGTTTGCTGGTTATTACAACGTAACAGTGACAGATGCGAATGGTTGTCAAATTCTTCATACGGATACGATTACTTCTCCAAGTCCAATTCAATTAGGTTTTCAGCAAGTATTACCAACTTGTTATGACTCAACGGGGTCTTTATCAGTTTTCCCATCGGGAGGAATTGCGCCTTATAGTTACAATTGGAATACTGGAAGCACACAGCAAATTGCCGCAAATTTACCGCAAGGTAACTACGTGGTAACGGTTACGGATGCTAATGGATGTGAAGAACAAAGTACTTCTTTATTCTTGAATGCAGGGCTACCTATGGCAGACTTTACCGTAACAATTACTGGAAATGTTGTGACATTTGATAATAACTCGTTGAATGTCGTTAATTACTTATGGAATTTTGGAAATGGTGATTCTTCGGCAATGATAGAACCGACAGCGATTTATCAAGATTCTTCTGGTAGTTATGTGATTTCATTAATTGTGAGTAATAGTTGTGGTTCGGATACCATTACAGGAACGATTGTGATTATTGCTTCTGATATCAATAGCGTGATTGCGAATAATATCAAAGCGACGATTGTTCCAAATCCAACGCAAGGTTACTTCCGATTAGCGGTTGAAAATTTACCGATTGGCGAATGGAATATTGAAATTCTGAGATTGACTGGACAAGTCATCCAGCAAGAAATGAGAGATATTCGACAAACCAATACTGAAATACCTATTCAATTACGAGATGTAGGAGAAGGTATGTATTTGGTGAAAATGGTGAATAAAGATGGAATCGTGATACTGAAAAAGTTGGTAGTAAGTGATCGACAATAGGAATATTTTTATTGAAAACCGTGAAATATTCAACGTTTCGCGGAATCTAAGCGTCGGACGCCTCCAAGGCGTCCGACGCTTTTTATATCCAAAAGCTTTTAAAAAAAAATTATGTAGAAAGCCTTGTTTATAAAAAACAAAACCCATAGTTTTATAACATGGCAACCAAAAACAAAAAATACCACGCGACATTACTACCCAACCAATGCTATCACATTTACAATCATGCAGTTGGGGAAGAAAATTTATTCAAACTACCTCGAAATTATGCCTTCTTTTGGCAACAATGGAACAAGTATATAACGCCTTACTTTACAAATTACGCCTATTGTTTGATGCCCAATCATTTCCACGTTTTGACAAAAGCCAAATCAATAACGCCTGAGATAATTGCTTTGATTGAAAAAGAAAACACCCAAAAAGCACGCGCTTTTCTAGCTCAAACCATTCCGCCAAATACCTTTTATGAAAGCCAATTTAAACGGTTTTTCAATAGCTATACAAACGCGATTAACAAACAAGAAACTAAACGACACGGCAGTTTATTCAAAGCCAAATTCAAAAGAACTCAAATTCACACCCGCGAATGGTTCATTCATTATTTGCAATATATTCATCATAATCCCATTCATCACGATTTTACGATTGACTACCTAAGTTGGGAATATTCTTCTTATGCGGCTTATTACGACGAGTTGGATTTGGAAGGTATTTCTAAAAAATCAGTATTAAAACTCTTTGCTTCCGAAAAGGATAAATCAGGTCGATTAGGGTTTATTGAGTCACACGCAG
>CAKZLT010000738.1 GCA_937127195.1 uncultured Saprospiraceae bacterium | reverse complement strand
TCAATTACTGGCGAAAGTGTATTTGTTACAGGAAGATTGGAAGCAGCTGGCACAGCTAGTGCCTGAATTAGTGGCTAAGAACCCTGCGGATATTACAGAATATGTGCCTTATATGCAGCGCGCGGTCATAGGCCTATTTGAATCAACGGCTGGCAAGCAAGATTTACCAGCGCTAGAAAAAATCTGGAAGCATTTCCCCGAGATTCTACAAGCGGAAACCTATGCGCTGGAAGCTTATTGTAAAGCCCTGATAGAAGTATTCTTTATAGGGTTTGGTGTAAGGACTGCCTTACACGAGCTATTTTAGTAGAATCGAATTTATGAAAAAGATAATAATATCATAGTAGATTGTAAAGAGTTAGAAGAAGGGCATTAAAACTTATGACCAAACCTAAGCTCTAGCACTGATATCATATAAGTATTAATACTTTACAGATAATTCTCTATATCCTCACTAGCCCTAAAAAAGCCAAGTGAGGATTTTTTATAAATGACTAACTCAAACCTACTCCCTAACAAAATCATAAGTAGCAGGCGGAGCAGAAAGCACAGCTTTTGCGGCTGCTTTCAATTGAAGATGAATCGGATGATTTTGATAAACTTGGTACGCTGCGCTATCTTTAAAAGACATTTGCATCACCAACTCGTATTCAGATAAAGCGCGCTGGTCACCTAAGTCTTTGAATGTTCCGATTTCTAGGCTTTGAATTACTTCTATTTCTCGGAGTTTTTCTATCTCGATTATGAATTGATTAATGTTGGCAGCCTCTTTCAAATCAAAATAAACCAAATGAACCAAATCTCCTTTTGTTTCTAAAGCTGTAAGTTTGGTTTCAGCATCTGATAATGCTTTTTTAGTTGAAATCAATTCGGCTTCTAACGCCTTCTGAGAGCAACTTCCCAATAAAACCACAACCAACAGAATCGAATATATTTTCATCACTATTTTTTTAAAAAAATAAAACACACTACCATGAACTCATAACGGCAACTCGCAACCCGTAACAGGCAACCCGCAACCCTTATTCCCATTCAAACGAAGTAATAATACTATCAATATCTGCTCTAATGAAATCAATCACAGGAGCCATAGAGTCAGGATTTGGGCTAGTATTAAAATACAATGAACCTCTCAAAAAGTGATTGACACTATCCGTCACAAAGAATTGATAAGGTGAAGCCACCGAACCTTCCAACGGAAAAATCACTCCGTAAACATTTTTATTAGGAAAATAAACAGCCTCCTCTCCGATGCTGCTTGCTCTACTTGCGTGCTTGGAAGCCAACTTATAAGAATCATCCACCAACTTAATCAAAGGGTTGTCTTTATTATCTATCTGAACGTAATTACAGTGTAATTTGGCATCGAATTGAGGATAATACAAATCAAACCAACAAGGATTTTTGGGCGTTTCACCAAAGAATTTTAAATCCTTAATAACTTCTGTATAAGCTGGCTGCTGAAAAGTAAAACCACAAGGACTTTCGTCAAACGTCTTATAAGCCTTTTCAGGATAAATCACGCGCGGATAAGTTCTTGGTTTTGGGATATAATCATCATTACCGCCACCACAGGCAGCCAAAAGACTGATTACAAAAAAGGCTACGAATAAATGAGCTACTATTTTCATGTTATTTTTTTTTAGAAAAGAGATAAAGAGACCGCCCTTCGGGCTTAGGGAACAGAGACGCTTTTGATAGTTTGCTTTTAATTTAGCTAATAAAAGTATCTCTGTTCTCTTAGTCCGCAGGACGGTCTCTTTATCTCTGCTCTCAATAATTAATTTTCTTCACTTTCAGACAATTCGATTTTAGAAACTTCAACCATCTCAATACGGGTTTCGCTTGCGGTGACTACTTTGAATTGATATTCTTCAACATCCAATTCTTCGCCTTCTTCAGGAAAACCCATTTTGAGTTCCAAAATCATTCCTGCCAAAGAATCCGCATCACCTCGCGCATTATCAAACGCATTCGTATCAATATCTAGTATGCGACAAACATCTATAATCAAGGTTTGACCTTCAAAACGATACAAATTTTCACCTAATTTTTCGTAAGTAATTTCGCTTTCTTCATCATCAAATTCATCCTGAATATCTCCGATGACTTCCTCCAAAATATCTTCCATCGTTACGATTCCAGCCGTTCCGCCGTATTCATCCACAACGATAGCAATATGGGTTCGGTTTGCTTTTAGTTTCTCTAATAAAGAATCAATACGCTGTGCTTCTGGAACATAATATGGCGTTCGGATTAAATCTTGCCAATGGAAGGTTTCTTTTGGCTTTCGCAAATGCAGCAATAAATCTTTGACATATATAATACCTTCAATCTTGTCCAAACTATCTTCATAAACGGGAATGCGCGAATAATTAGAATCCATTGCAATTTCGAGCAATTCATCAAAGGTTTGTTCTATATCAATTGCCGTTACATTGACGCGCGGTGTCATGATTTGCTTAGCAGAAACGTTTCCGAATTGCACAATTCCTTTGAGCATATCCTTTTCTTGCTTCGTGCTTTCCTCTCCTTGAACCGTCAATTCGATAGCCTGACCAATATCTTCAATACTGACTGAGTTGTCTTGTCGGCTAGCTTTTGATAATCTTTTTTCAATAAAATTGGTACTCTGCATCAACAATTTACTCAACGGAAAAAACAAAATTCGTAGAATAAGCATTGGTCGGCTCATGAATTTTGCTAAGCGCAAGTTATTCAATGTCGCGTATATTTTTGGAGAAATTTCACCAAAAAGAACCAAACAAAAGGTAACAAGAATGACTTCTATTACAAACTTAAAGGTCGGTGAAACGCTATCTACACTGATAACTTGGTCGAGTGCAAAAGAGGATAAAATGATAATACCTATATTGATAAGGTTATTGGCAATCAATATGGTTGCAAGCAATAAACCTGGCTGATTAATGAGTTTAGCAACTCGTTTATCAATAATATTGGTGCTTTTATTGAGTTGTTGTGCAACGCGCTGAGAAAGAGAAAAATAGGCTACTTCTGAACCTGAGATTAGGGCAGAACACACCAATAAAATCAGTACCGCAAAAACAACGGTAGTGATGGCAAAGGTGCTAGTTGTATTATTGAGTAGGAGTATCTCGAACAACCTACTGTATTCGTCTGTTTTCAATTTTTTTAATCATTTGATGATTATGTAAAATTAGAAACTTTTGAGATAAGTAGGGTATCATTTGAAGGGTTTAATCACTTTTGAAGTTTAGTAAATGTATATTTTGGTTCATTTTTTTTAAAATGTACCG